>JAAFGX010000042.1 GCA_010365115.1 Paludibacter sp. | reverse complement strand
GCTGTTGATTTCCTGTTTGTCCCCAACTGGCACGCAGTAAAAACGAACTGAATTTATCTCCAAAATCAAAGAAATCTTCCTTGTCTATTCTCCAACCTCCAGAAACTGCTGGAAAAGTTCCCCAATTGTTGTTGGCCAATCTTGAAGTTCCATCCCTTCTTACTGTGGCACTTACTAGATATTTTTCATTAAAATTATAATTTACTCTACCAAAATATGAGTTCAAAGCCCACTCGTTTGCAGTTCCCGTATTTAATTGATTTTCGGTACCATAACTTAAATATCTGAAATTTGGATCTTCATAGAGGAAGTTTTGACGAGAAGCTCCAAATCCTTCGTAATAATACTTAATAGCTTCTTGTCCCAAAAGAACTTCTAGATTATGACGACCAATCTGTTTCTTATAATTTAAGGTATTTGATATTGTTAATTGATAATTAAAACTATTGTTAGTGTTTAATGAGTTTTTTACATTTTGCGAAAGAATTTCATTGTAAACAGGTGAAAAACCTCTGTAATTATAATTCTCGAAATCTAACCCTAAGGAGGTTTTAACAGTAAAATCATTGATCTTAGCACTAACAAATACGTTCCCTAAGGCTTGGATTCGTTTTTGTTTATTGTCTTTGGCACGAGTTAAATTCCCAAGTGGATTTGCAATATCATTGAGGGAATTTCCAGCAAAATTACCATTATTATCGTAAACGGGAACAATAGATGGGAATTGCAATGCATCATAAACTATACTTCCCAAAGCACTATTCGTTCCTGTTGCCACTTGCTCAGTATACGAAGATGTAAAGTTTTCACCAATAGTCAAAAAGTCTTTAATGATATAACTAGAATTAAATCGAGCCGAAAAACGCTCAAAACCGGTATGCTTTATAATTCCTTCTTGATTAAAATAGCCTAGAGAGAAAGCGTGTTGGCCTTTATCATCCCCTTTTGACAGCGATAAATTATAAGAATGCACAGCGGCGGGCTGCATGATTTCATTAATCCATTTTACATCACCACTTGGAATGGTTTTATTAGAATTAAGATACTCAGGAATTGTTGGTGAATTTGGATTGCTACCGTAGATGCCACTTACTGGTGATTTTCCATCGTTTTTTGTGGCTTGCCAAAGTAAATCACCATATTGTTGCGCATTAAGCATATTAGGTAAGTTGAAGGCCGATTGAATTCCGGAATACCCATCAAATTGTATTTCAGTTTTGCCATCTTTCCCACCTTTTTTTGTCGTAATAACGACAACTCCGTTAGCAGCGCGAGAACCATAAATAGAGGAAGAGGCGGCATCTTTTAATACTTGAAGAGTTTCTATATCTGATGGATTGATACCATTTAACCCATTTGAAGTCGGAACCCCATCTATAATTACTAATGGATCATTATTGTTAATAGTACTAAAGCCTCTCACCCGAATGGAAGAACCTCCTCCTGGACTGTTATCACTCATAATTTGAACACCAGGTAAGCGACCCTCCAGCATTTCAACTACATTAGCCTTTGGTTGTGATTTAATATCTTTCATTTTTACATTAGAAATAGAAGCCGTAACATTTCTTCTTTGTTCTGTACCATAACCGACAACTACAACTTCGTCTAACTGAGAAGTTGATTCAGAAAGAATCACTTTAATTTCTGTCTTATTCTCAATATTGATTATTTTAGTTTCAAATCCCATATAACTAATGGATAAACTACTCGTGCTTTCAGGGACATTAATCGTAAATTTCCCGTCAAAATCAGTAGTGGTTGCTATTGAAGTTCCTACTACTAAAACAGATGCTCCAGGAATAGGCAAATTAGAATTATCTAAAACTACTCCAATAATTTTTCTGTTTTCTTGAGTCTTATTTTGATTTGAATTACCAAGTTCTTTTACTAAAATTCCGTTTTTAGTTACCTTAAAATCAAGACTCACCTTGGTTTTTAAAACAGCTAATACTTGATTTAAATCCTGATTACTCGTCGTAATAGAAATTTTTTCTTGAAGAAATTTCTGGTCTGACAGATAAATGAACTTTTTGTCAATTTGCTGCTCTATTAGAGAAAAGATTTGTTTTATGGAAACATCTTTTAGATTCAAATTAATTTTCTCGTTTGCAGCTATATTTTCTACGGCTTCATTCGCTATTGGAGTATTAGAATAAATAGTCCCAATACCCAACTGAAGACATAATGATAAGGTTAGAATAATTTTTTGTTTCATTTTATCTGTGATTACTTAATGTTGTTTTTAACAAACTAGAACTGATTTTAAAAAAGTTAGTTTTTCTACTAATTATTAAACAGAGTTAAATAACTCTATCTTTTTTATGAGATTCCAAAGCCTTACTAATATATTTGAGTGCAATAGCTATATGATTTTCAACCGTTTTAGGAGTGACGTTTAGAATTACGGAAATTTCTTTATATTTTAATCCGTCTATTCTACTGAGTTCAAAAGCTTGCCGTGACTTTTTAGGAATAACATCTAATATTTCACGGATCAAATTGGTATTAATTTCCTTTTCTTCATTTTCAATAATCTCCTGCTCTCTACTGGGAGAAAACATTGTATTATTAGTTTTACTTTCATCGATTTGTTGATAAAACTGCTTTGATTTCCGTACTGTTTTTAAACTGTTTTTTACTACTACATAGATATAGGATTTAGGATTTTTAATTTTATCGAGAATATTTCTACTGTTCCACAACTGAATAAAAATATCAGCTACTTTTTCTTCTACAAGACAAGAATTCGATTCATAACTTAATCCAAAACGACACAAAGGAGTATAATATCTATTGAAGAAAAGTTCCATTGCTTCGTATTGACCATTTCGAATTTGCTGAAATAGAAAATCGTCCGAAAAGCAATCACTATTGCCTATTTTTATTTGATTAATTTCCATGGTATTTTGCTATTTCGAAGTTGTTTTGAATAGTTTTTATTACAGTCACATCTAAAATAAATTCTAGAGAGGTTATAAATTCATCAATTGACTGATTCTTGAAAGCTCCTTTGATATGCTTGTTTGCAATTACAGCGTCCTTAATTACAAAATTCACCCCATAAAATTGATTAATTTCAGGAAGAGCATCTTCAATTTTCACATCGTCGAGTAGAAGTATATTATCTTTCCAAGCTAAAACTTTATTCACATCAAAATTTCTTTTGATAATACACTTTGTTTTAGCATTCCAAACCAATTCTTCATTTGGCATTAGGTTAATTTCATCCTTACTTTCTTTCAGTAATACATTTATTTTTCCTTTTGATAATGAAATTGTTTGGTTGATTTTACTGCCATTAACATTAAATTGTGTTCCTAATACTTTCACATCAAAATCGGAAGTATGGACGATAAAAGGGGAATTAATATTCTTTGTAACTTTGAAGAAAGCTTCTCCTTTTAACCAAATATCTCTCCGTTTACCAAAATCACTAGAGTATTTAACTTCACTTCCCGAGTTTAAAATAACGGTGCTGCTATCTGGTAGCGTAAAAGTGAGCCGCTCTCCTTTAGAAGCAATTTTATGATTGGTATATTCTGAATTTGGTGTTGCAACAAAATAAAAAATCGTGCAAAAGAAAAAAAGTAAAGCAGTAGATAGAAGCACCTTATAATTTAATGAACTCTTTATCGATTTTCCCTTTTCTGGTTTGTTATATTTTTTAATGATTTTTCCAAAGGAAGTAGTTGCTTTTGGAAATTCACTATTGGGATAACGAATCCAGATTGTTTTAAAATTTTCAAAGTTAGCAAGTAGATCATCATCTAAAGTCAATTCAATTTCAAAGACAGACCGTTCTGCCTTTGACATTTCATTGGTTAGATACCTGACACATTTTTTTTCTTTCTGACTAACATATAGCATAAAAATTCTCTTTACTTATAGGAGTCAAAATAAAGGAAAAACCCCTAGTTTTAAATACTATCAAATTAATACCGAATTGTTAATTAATTGTTAATTGTCTCTAAGAAGATCAAATATTAGTTCTCAGTATTAAGATTTTCTATGATCTCTATTAATACTTGTTATACATATTTTATTTTTAAAACGTCGTTATTACATCCCATAATCATTTAAAATTTATAAAGGGATATTAGATAGCAAAATAATCTACCTACACGATATCTAATAAAATAGAGATGAACAGTAGTTTTAAAAATTACAGAAGGCATATAAGCTATTCTTTAATTGATAATATCAGCATCATATTGTGTCTTTTGTATAGTTCTAAAATAATTCAGGATTTATTTTTATATGACTTGGCATGCTATATCATTCTGTTTCAATTAGCTATATTTTTTAGTATTTTTACTTTTCAATAAAAGATACTAGAATATGAAAAATATAATTGAAGCGACTTTTTTTTTTCTTCACAGACAATTTGAAAAGTTAAATTCAATCTTTACTTCTAAGAAGATTCCTCTTATTGTAACTCCATTATTACCTTTTACAGTTGTGATCATAGGTATTATTCAATTGAGTAATGGTGTTTATACTTTATTCAATTCAATAATAGTAGTTCTAGGAATTATTCTTACGTTTTTACTTAGTGTATCTGCATTCTATTTCTATAAGAATGATAGTATTTTTGCTAGATTTAATAGAGAAAAATCGAATAAAAATCTGTCTCAATTTCAAAATTCATCAAAATCTTCCGAAAATATTTCTGAGATAAAAATTAGTGATATTTTGGATTCTAATAAAGATATCATAAATCATTACTATAATCAATTTAGAAAAATCGATTTATTTAATGATGATATATCATTTAATGATTTTCAAATTTTGATTGGTAATTGTTTAAAAAAGTCTAAAGACAAATGTTTGTTTAAATTGGAAGTTAATGCTATGCAAACACATGGTTTTATTATTGAATTTATGATTCCATTTTTGATAAAAATAGATTCAAATCATAAGGTTAGTAAAAAAATGATGGCTTCAATATTTCTATATAAAAAAGCTGGAAAATATTCTCCAGTAAATGAAAAATCGTTATCAGATATAACAAGAATATTAGTTACCCCTTACCAAAGAGAAATTTACGAGAGCCTAAAAAAAGGTGGATTCCCCCGAATTTTTATGTGACCAAGTCGCAAACTTACTTTTCATCTAGTTGCATTCTAATAGTTTAGCCTCATAATCTTAAAACATAAATTATGAGCCCACAAAAAATTATTGAACAGTTAAATGAAATTAAGATGATGATTACAAAGGGTAATCAATTCCAAAAAGAGATCTTTACTATTAAAGACTTGATGGCCTACACAGGCTTTTCAGATAGTACTATCCACAAATTATCTGCTAAAAAATTAATCCCACATAACAAACCGACCAATGGAGCTTTATTCTTCGATAGAGTTGAGATAGTTGCATGGATCAGGAAGCATAAAGTGTATTCTGACGAGGAAGTATTATCTAAATTTTCAAAAGAATTAAAAAAATAAGGCGTTCAAAGATCCACCTTTGAACGCCTAAATATCTTTTTGTACAACTCTATGAGTATGATGCAAATATAAGCATTATACTCTTTCATCAATATCTAATTATGGAAGAAACAAGTGTATATGATGTGTCATCACGTAAGGATTCTGTGTATGACAAAATTCAGGAAGAATTATCTAAATATTTTAAAATCAAGTTTAATGAAATTGCGTTGGAATATGAAATTTTCGATACAAACTCAGCAAGTAAAATTGATTTTAATGAATCCTCTCTATTGATCCATCTTCATCGAGAAAAATTGAATGTTAGTCCACAAGTTTTTAAAACATACTTAAAGTCTCATTTTGTGGAACGCTTTAATCCGCTGATAGGATACTTCAAAAGTTTAGCACCTTGGAATGGGGAAGATCATGTCAAAAGGTACTCCAGTTATGTAAATACCGATGATAACGAACTATTTTACGTGCATCTTCTAAAATGGGCAGTCCGTGCTGTCAAAACGGTGTTTTTAAAAGAAGCGATCAATAAGCATGTACTCGTTTTAGAAGGAGGCCAGAGTTTTGGTAAATCTTATTTTTTAAATTTTCTATGTCCAAGCCAACTTGAAAAATATTTATATACAAATATTGCAATAGGACGTGATGAACGCATTAAGCTGGCCAAGTCTTTGATTATAAACATTGAGGAGCTAGATATTATGGGGAGATATGATATTAATGCTATTAAGGCATTGATAAGTCAGGTTTCTATCAACGAACGTTTGCCGTATGCAGATAAATCAACTCTGCTTTATCGGACTTGCTCATTTGTGGCTTCAACTAATCGTGCGGAATTTTTATGTGATGACACAGGTTCTGTACGTTGGATTATTTTCAGTGTCATTGACAAAATTGATTTCTCCTATAGTAAAGAATTTAACATAGATGATTTTTGGTCACAGGCTTACCATATTTATAAAAATCAAAAAGACTTTAAATCAGACTTAACACAGGAAGAGATAAAAGTCAATGAATTAAGAAATGAACGATTTACTATCCAAACAGTAGAAAATGAATTTGTTTTAAAATATTACTCAGCTAGTGATAATGTCGCCGATTTTAGAACGCCAACTGAAATTGTAACAGAACTACAAGTTATGGGGCATCGATTAAATGCTCAAAAAGTTGGGTCAGCATTAAAAAAATACAATTTTACTAGAATCAAGCATTCAAAACGCCAGGTGTATGGATATCTAGCAAAAATTAAGTTTAAAGATTCACCTTGGGGTTTTACCGATTCTTAAATTCCTATAATATACTTACCTAGTTACCTAAATTATTTTAATTGATTGAATATTAATAATTTATTGAGGTAGGTAACTTGTAATAATTAGGACCTAGCTTACCTAATTAAGGTAACGCAGGTAAATAAAAAACAAAGTCATCTTTATTTTTAACATGTTAAAAAACAGCTATTTAAATCCTACAGGTAACTAGGTAGACAAAAAAACAATTATAATGGACAATATAGAAAAATTGAGAAATATTCCGATGATCAATATTTTGAAAAGATTGAATATTGATGCCATTGAAAAGAAAAAAGAACAGTTTTGGTTTAAAGCTAATTGGAGAGAAGAGAGAACTCCTTCAGTAAAATGTGAGCATAATCTTTTTTATGACTTTGGAGCAGGTTCTGGTGGGAATACCATTGACTTTATTATGAAGCATTTTTCCATTGGTTTTCTGCAAGCAGTCAGATGGTTACAATGTGAGGAAGTTATTTTTTCTTTTGACCCGCCTAAACAAAATGTTTTTCAAGATAAAATAAAAGACATATCACATAGTGTTGAAAGAATTCAGTCCTTACAAAACAGGATTTTAATTGATTATTTGAATACACGAAAATTGAACATTGAAATATGTAAAAGGTATTTAGATGAAGTATATTATAAAATACAGGACAAGAAATATTTTGCTGTAGGTTTTAAAAATAACAAGGGTCATCTCGAAATACGAAATAAATATGCTAAGCTCTGTTTAGGTTCAAAATGGTTTACTTGGATCAATAAGTGCAACAGTTCAATTATAGTTTTAGAATCCTGGTCTGATTTTATTTCACTATTAACGCTCTACCCAAAATACGAATTGTCGAAAGATTTCTTAATACTAAATTCCTTGTCTATGCTCTCAAAAACAGATGAAGTATTACTCAACTATTCTGAAATTTTCTGGATGTTGGACAATGATGCTGCAGGTAATAAAGCAACTGAAAAGTGCTTAGAAAAATGGAATAGGGAATTAGTAATAAGCAAAGACGTGAGGTATTTATTTCAAGGCTCAAAAGACCTTAATGAATACCTAATTACAAAAGAAACCATTCGAGGATAATTGGAAAAGCTTTTTATATGGTGCAAAAACTTTTATATAAATATATAAAACAAAAATATACAAATGGTTGCTAGTCTATGAGATTTATTAGCGAACGTCTTGAGCAAGCGGTGTGATTCGTGGGTACATTTCCACTTCGTTACAATGCCCCACGCATCACAAGCTTGCTCTACGAGGTTGATTTTTTTTAACGCTATCGCTAAAAAATCTTAAAAATGAGAGAACACACAAAATAATAAATCATGAAAAAAGATAAAAAGAAAGACGAGTTTTTAAAGTTTAGAATTACCGAAAACGAGAAACTATTAATTGCAGAAAGGTCAAAAAAATGCAATAAAAATGTGAGTGAATTTGCTCGGTTCATGTTATTGAATGGGGAGGTAATTGCAATCACGGTTGAAGAGAAAAGAATATTAGTAGGACTAGCAAATAATATCAACCAACTTGTAAAACGATTTCACCAAGCAAATAGGGAACCTGATAATCTAATGACAGAATTACAAATAATCTTAACACATTTGAAAAATGCCTATAGGAGAAGCACATAAAAGTGGAATTAGTTTTACTGGATTAGCCGAATATATTTTGGCCCAGGGAATTTATACTCCTCAACTTTCAGATAAGAAACCGGAAATCATTTTTAGAAACCATTTGTTCTCTTCTAATTATTTAGAATTAGGAAGTGAATTCAGAGATATAGCAAAAGATAATCTACGAGTTACCAAACCTGTTATGCATCTTACAGTTAATTTTAAAGAAACAGATAGAATTTCAAACGATACTCAAAAAAAGTTCGTTAAAAGGATCATGGATGAAATGGGTGTTCGAGAAGACAATCATCAATTTTTGGTAGTTAAACATAATGATAAACATCCTCATTATCATATTGAGATAAATCGTATAGGGTTTGACGGTAAAACATTGTCCGACAGTAATTCCAAATTACGCATAGGAACGGCTTGTGATAAGATTGAGAAAGAAATGGGTCTTGATAATTATCTTCAAGAAACAAGAGTTTTTGTCTATGATGAAATATCGAAAACCTACAAGAAAAATGAAAATCTCAATAGAAATAAAAGCATTGATGTGGTCAAGCAATCTCGTAATAGAAAAGTGGGTATTCAAGAAAAGAAAGATTTTATTCAAATTGCTACTTTGAAGACACTTGATAATCACAGAGTAAATTCACTGGAGCAACTGCAGCAAGAATTGAAAAAGCAAAAAATTGATTTACAATATACAGTTAATTCTAAAGAGCAAGTTGCAGTATCTTTTCGTTATGATGGCTTAGCAGTAAAGGGAAGCCAAATCAGTCTAAAAGGAAGTCTTATTAAAAATCAATTGTTATCGAATGAAAAAGTAATTAATCAACTAGACGATAAAAAAGAACAAATTGATCTTTTGAAAGCAGCTTACCCCAAATTAATTAAAAGTATGGAGCAAATGGTAGAGCAATACAACGCTGGAAAAATGCCTGATATAAAACTGATTTTTGCAGAAAACCAAATTACTTATAATAACAGCAATACTATTGAATACAAAAACTTAAAGCTAGAACTTCCATCTTTTCAGGTACTTGAACAAGATTGCAAATTTAAGCTAGAAAAAGGGAAAGAGATCTATGATAGCAATTTAAAGAAATATAACGCTTTGCAGAAAGTTCCATTCGAAAAAGGATTTTTAGGCATTTTGAGTAGTGAACAAAAGAGGTTTAATTCTGCTTTAACCGAAAGGCTAAAATCCACTAAACCGCCCACTCTTGATGTAGCTATAAAAACCAATGATTTTGTAGAATCTCTTACAAAGGAAATTAAAAAAGAGTTTGTAGATATTAGTTCAGAGAAAATCACACGTTACATGAACTATATTATTGATAATAGTATCAAACAGATAATGAACAAGGAGCTAGCAGACAAGAAAGAGACGAATACGAAAGGTAATACTATTGAGCCAGGGGAATCAAAATCTAAAAATAACGCACTTGCGAGATCCTCTCAAGCTACCGAAGATGAGGAGGAGCCTGTTGTGAGGAGGAAGATGAGAAGATCATCGAGGTTTTAACTAGTAAAACTAAAAACCAACAATAACTATAAAAATGTAACTAAAGAATTGAAGTCTTTCGTTGAAAATAAAGAAGAAATTTTTAAAATATTTAGATTCTAACGCAAAGAAATCAATGAGTTCAACAACTGTATTTTGATTTCAAAATTAAGATCTAGTATTTCATCTAAGTTGCAGGGATACTATTATTAGAAAACAAAAAGTTGCTTCAAGTCTCTTTTAATAGAATGGAATTTTATGATTTTTTCATAATCATTTTTTGTAATTTCTCCATTTACAATGGTACTCTTTGAAATACTTTCGATATAAAAATAGAATAAAAAAGTGATGATGGGATGAACCTCATTATCAATAATGAAACTGGCTAGCGCTGCATCCACTGTGCCTGAAAAATCATTTTGGTTTAATGACTTTGAATTTGTGATTAGCTTATTGATGAAAGAAACTCCTGTTATTATATCTTCATTTTCATAAAGTACTTTAATTAGGTCAACTTTTTCGTGTTGGCTACAACTACTCAAAAATTCTTCTATGCAGCTTAAAAAATAGATGTTGTAATCGTCACCGTTGTTAGAAGGTAGAGAATCCGTAAATTCTTGAACTACAGTAATTGATTGACCATTTTGATTTATTTTTCTTTCACCAGTTAAAACCAACATTTAAATTTTTCAACATAAAGTGCTGTTAGTCATATAAAAACACATCAAAAGAAACTAAAAGAAACTAAAAGAAACTAAAAAAACTAAATGAAAGAAAAATCAAGGCGCTTTGTGGTTTACCGTATCCGCAACCTTAATTTTTTCAATACCTTAGCAAGGATTATAATTTTAAAGAAACAGCACTCCATATAATGGCAAAACAAGCTACTACAAAACAAGCAAAACCCAAGAAAGAAAAATCAATAGAAGAAACCCTTTGGGAATCTGCTAATAAACTCAGAGGAACCGTAGAATCATCCGAATACAAACACGTAGTTTTGAGTTTAATATTCCTAAAATTTGCCAGTGACAAATTTGTCGAACGTAGAAATGTACTGATAGCAGACGGAAAAGAGAAATACCTTGAGATGAAGGAATTCTACAATATGTCGAATATCTTCTTTTTACCTGAAGTATCTCGTTGGTCATTTATTATCGAAAATTCCAAACAAAACGATATTGCTTTAAAGATTGACACCGCTTTACACACCATTGAAAAAAACAACCCGTCGCTGAAAGGTGCATTGCCTGACAATTATTTTTCTCGTTTGAATATGGATGTGAGTAAACTAGCAGCCTTACTAGACACCATCAATAATATAGATACAATCAAAGACAAACAGCAGGACATTGTAGGTCGTGTGTATGAATATTTCTTGAGTAAGTTTGCCCTTGCCGAAGGAAAAGGAAAAGGTGAATTCTACACCCCAAAAAGTATTGTAAACCTGATTGCCGAAATGATCGAACCATTCAAAGGCGTAATCTATGATCCCGCTTGTGGTTCTGGTGGAATGTTTGTACAATCGATCAAGTTTATCGAAAACCACCACGGAAACAAAAAAGAAATCTCCATTTACGGACAAGAATATACA
The DNA here is from genome assembly GCA_010365115.1 of Paludibacter sp. Classification (GTDB taxonomy): domain Bacteria; phylum Bacteroidota; class Bacteroidia; order Bacteroidales; family Paludibacteraceae; genus Paludibacter. Next base: position 23,116 of record JAAFGX010000042.1, on the reverse strand, counting down.
TCTACGACTTATAAACTAGCTAAAATGAACCTCGCCATTCGTGGTATTGCAGCCAATTTGGGTGATGTTCCTGCTGACACTTTTGGACGTGACCAACATCCTGACTTAAAAGCCGATTACATTATGGCCAACCCACCTTTTAACCAAAAAGATTGGCGAGCCAGTGATGAATTGGTAGATGATCCACGATGGAGAGGCTATGACGTCCCTCCTACCTCAAATGCCAACTACGCATGGATTTTAAACATGGTAAGCAAACTATCTGAAAATGGTGTGGCTGGATTTATCTTGGCCAATGGCGCACTGTCTGGTGGTGGCGATGAATACAAAATTCGTAGAAAACTGATTGAAGATGATGTGGTAGAAAGCATCGTTATTTTACCGCAAAATATGTTTTACACCACCAATATTAGTGTAACGCTTTGGATTTTGAACAAAAACAAAAAAGAAAGAACGGTTACGCTACCTGACGAAACAAGGAACTACCGCAATAGAGAAAATGAAATCTTATTTCTAGATTTAAGAGAAAAAGGAATTCCATTCGAAAAGAAATATACGCAATTTTCTCCAGAAAATATTATCGAAATTACGCAAGCCTACCACAACTGGCAAACCGATTTACAGAAATACAGCAACGTAGCGGAGTTTTCGTATGCTGCTTCTATAGATGACGTAATTGCTAAGGATTTCTCATTAGTACCTAGCAAATACATCCAATTTGTTAACCGTGACGAGAACATTGATTTTGATGATAAAATGAAAGTCTTGCAACAGGATTTCTCTGAATTACTGAAAGCGGAAGCCCAATCTAAAAATGATTTACTAACCGTTTTCAAAGAATTAGGTTATGGGATCAAATTATAAACCAATTGGCAATTACATTCAACTAGTTGATGAACGAAATAAGGGATTAAAAGTTACCACATTGCTTGGTTTGAGTATATCTAAACAATTTATCAAATCTGTAGCCAATACTATTGGTACAGATATGGAAAACTATAAAATTATTCGAAAGAATCAATTTGCTTGTTCTACAATGCAAGTTCGTAGAGATAGAAAAATGCCCGTAGCATTGTTTACAGAAGATGTTCCTGCTATAATTTCGCAAGCCTATCCTATTTTTGAAATTATCGATACCACAATTTTACTTCCCGAATATTTAATGATGTGGTTCACCCGATCAGAATTTGACAGAGAAGCTTGTTTTCACGCTGTTGGTGGTGTACGTGGAAGTTTAGAGTGGGAAGATTTCTGTGGAATGAAATTACCAATCCCTTCTCCAGAAAAACAACTTGAAATTGTAAAAGAATACAATACCATTCAAAACCGTATTCAACTTAACAACCAACTCATTACTAAACTTGAAGAAACTGCACAAGCTATTTACAAACAATGGTTTGTAGATTTTGAGTTTCCTGATAAAAATGGAAAACCTTATAAAAGTAATGGTGGGGAGATGGTTTGGTGTGAGGAATTGGATAAAGAGATTCCGAAGGGGTGGGAAATGAATTCTGTAAAAGAATTTTCAGTTAATATGAGAAGCGGAGGAACTCCAAGTAGAGATGAAAGTACATATTGGAACTCCAATGATTACCCGTGGTTAAAAACAGGTGAACTTAAAAATAGCGTAATTATCGATGCTGACGAATATGTTTCCGAATTAGCAATAAAAGAAAGCTCCGCAAAACTTTTGCCAATTAATTCCGTATTAATTGCAATGTATGGTGAAGGTAAAACAAAAGGACAAGTTGGATATCTTAAAATAGAATCCGCTACAAATCAAGCTTGTTGTGCTATTATATGTAAAAATGAAACCGAAGCAACATTCCTGTATTATTATTTAAGGACAAATCGTGATGAAATTGTAAGCATTGCAATTGGAGGAGCTCAACCAAATTTAAGTAAAAATATAATTGAAGAATTAAGATTAATACAGCCTCTTGGCGAAGTGCTAAACAAACATCCGTTCATAAATATTATGAATCTTAAAGAAGATTATACTCGAGAAATTCAAAAACTAGAAGAATTGAAGGGTTTATTATTGGCTAGAATGACAAAGGTTGAGAGTAGAATGGAAATTGTAGAAAATTAGTAGAATTATAAAACGTTATTAAATGAATACAACATTAAAAATTCTAAAAGCTGGAAATGGTGATTCTCTTATTTTGAGATTCTTAGGAAACGACAATCAATACAAGAATATTATTATTGACGGTGGAAATAAAAAATCAGAATACACTTCAGTTTTAAAATGTGAAGTTTTAAAAATTAAAGCAAGAAAAGAAAATATTGACTTATTAATATTGACACACACAGATCAAGATCATGTTAAAGGTATTCAATATCTATTAAATGATGCTGATATTGATAAAAGTTTAATTAAATGCGTTTGGTTCAATTCTTTCGACAATACATCTTTTCACAAATCAAATGATATCAGCTATATAGAAAGCTGTGATATACAGAATAAAATTAATGAATTTGATATTCCACGTATTAATGATATTGTTATAAATGAATTCAAACCAGTCAATTTTTTTGGAGCTATAATTACGCTATTATCTCCAGTAAAGGAGGATCTAAAAAAACTAATTCTTAAAAATTCAACAGACATATGTTCTGAAGGGAAAGATTACGATTATACAATCGAACAGTTAATTAATAAAAACAGTAAAATTTTTAAAGATAAAATTGAAGATTTAGATACCACTATTGAAAACAGAGTTAGTATTTCGATGCTGGTAGAGGTACAAGAAAAATCAATTTTATTTATGGGAGATGCGAATCCTGATATTATCCAGGACTCTGTTAAAAAGCTTTTAGCTATAAGAGGTATTGATAAATTGAAAGTAAATGTAATTAAATTAGCTCATCATGCTAGTCATCGCAGTCTGAGCTTATCACTTATAGATTTGATTGATTCCAATAATTTTATAATAAGTACAAATGGAAAAAAGTCTAATCTTCCTAACAAATTAACCTTGGCAAAAATATTAAATAGAGAATCTAAAAATGGTGAAGAAGATGTCTTTATTTTTAATTATGATGAAGTTGTGGATGAATTAAAAATCAGTGACAATGATTATATCAAATATAATTTCAAAAGCTTGAAGCCAAATTACAGTAAAGGTTATTTAATAAAATTATGAGTAAAAGATACGAGTTAAACGACAATCAAGAGCAGCTACTAAAAGCCAATACAGTTAGAATTGAACCAATATTTAATGGTTTAACTTCAAAAATTATAGGTACGGGTGTCATATATAAGACTACTAATAATGGTAACGTCCATTATGTTCTAACAGCTTTGCATTGCGTATATGGGGAAAGAAATGGAGCAACTTATAAAAACGAAAAGGATATTAAAGAAGTAGAAATATTTTGGCAAAATGAAAACGGTGTTTATGATCGACACGTTATAGAGAAAGATAAAATAATCCCCATTCATGATCACGATTTAGCAATTTTACTTATATCATATAATTCAGAAAATTTAAGAGAAATTATAATTGGAGATATTAATCATTCTGGCTATTTTGACTCTTTTGGTTATCCACGATTTAAAGAAAATTCTCCATACGACTTAACATTCAAAAGAAAAGTATCTCAAAAAAACACCAGTACATTTGATGTGGAATGTCTCTCCTCAATAAGTGATGAGGACTCTAATAACAAAATTGCTGGATATTCTGGAGCTGGATTATTTTATGCAAATCGATCTGTTTTAGTTGGGTTAATCACACAAATAACTGATTTAAGTGGATTTGCTAGTGCTATCATTGCAAAAAAAATTGATTATAAATTATTAAATGAAAAAATTAGTGCTTTTGATTCATCTTTAGAACCAGTAAAACATATTAATCATACACTTAAGATAAGCTTAAATGAAGTAGATGGAAGCATCATAAATTATGAAAAAATAATAATAAATGACTGTGAATTAAACATATGGCGGGCAATCCAAAGATTGAAAAATGACTTAAAAGATGATTGGTTTCAAGATCCAATTAACTTTAAGTTTTTACTATCAAAGAAGTTTTTCTACAAGAGGATTCACAACATAATTGGTAAAAACATTACGTACAAACCGTCATCGCTAGCAAAACACTTCACGGTCCCGAAATCAGGTTACTCAACTAGACCCGCTATTGAAACGAGTTTTATTGATAGGATTATTTATCAAGCGTATGTAGATAAGTTGGCTGAAAATTTAGATAAAATATTACACCCGCACGTATACTCGTTTAGATATAATTCAGGAAAAGGTAATCAAAGTTATATGTACCATTATTCAATAGAACAATGGAAAAAATATGTTTATCAAACAAAATCAGTTTTGACAAAAGATAGACCATTTTTAGTTGTTGCCGATATAACAAATTTTTTTGAAAATATTAACACAAAACTTTTATTAAAATATTTAAAAAGTTTAATTCATGATAATGCCGCAGATGACTTAAAGGAAGAACTTTACAAAATTGTAGATGGAGTTGGAGAATTAATAAAACAATGGAATGACAAACAAATAAATTCTGAATTTGGAATTCCACAAAATAGAGATGCATCATCATATTTAGCCAATTTATTCCTTAATAAGATTGACAGAATAATGATCTATTCAAATAATCATAAAAATTATTATAGATACATGGATGACGTTAGAATTGTCTGTAAAACTAAGGCTGAAGCTATTAAAGCGATCTATGATTTATCTATAGCTATGAGGGACCTAGGCTTAAATTTAAATTCTGCAAAAACAACAATTTTTGATTTTAATGATTTAAGTGATAATATAACGATTAAAGAATTTTTGCCTGAATCACTAATCGAAATTGATCAGATAAACAGTTTGTTAAGAACAAAAAGTAAAAGAGATGTTCAGAAGGCAATCCATATGACCTTTCGATTATTTACAGATGTGATTGAAAACAAATATCTTGATGAAGATAAATTTTTAAATAAAAGAAAGTTAGGTTTTTGTATAAATAAATTACAACTTTTTTCTAGAACTGAAGGATTAAAGAATACGATTGACTTTTCTAAAGTTATTGAGTATGTTTTAAAAGAGTTAGATAACCAACCTTGGTTAACCACATCGTTTATAAAATTATTAATGTCAATTGATAAACAATATTTTAAGACAGAAGATTTTGATGTCATTAAAAAAATAATAAAGAACAATCTGAAAAACATTTACGAAAGTCAAACATATTATCTATGGCTGTTTTTGAGTTATATTAAGCATTCTGATGATGATTTAATTCAAATTGCTATTTTGAATATAAAAAGTACAAATCAACTTAATCAAGCTAACACTGCTGGTTCATATATTTATTTAGCATCAATAAATTGGAGAAATTATAAATACGTGATGTTAAGCGCTTTTAATAAGGGTAATTTATCAGATAATTACTTTTTACAAAGGAATGCGCTTATTGCCCTGAGGAAAATTTCTCCTGATGAAATAAACGAAAAAGTTATTTTAGCAGACTTGGCAGAGTTACACATGAACTTATACAATGAAGGTAAGGAAGAATTTGTTTCAGACCTCCCAAAATTAAAAATTTCACAAATATTAAAAGATGTTCCAACACTAATATCATTATAAGTTATACATGGAAATAATAATACTCAAGCAAATTTCTTACACTAGAGGTAAGGAACATATTTTATTTTATACTAAGCAAATAGGTAAAAAAATTGAAAGCCATGCAGATTTAAGTTTTCTTGACTCTACAAGGGCGTCAACTATTATTTCTTTTGATTTTATAAATATTATTGATTCTATACACATAGAAGATAATATTACTTTTATTGACATAATCAATTTAAAACGTCAACTTGTTGGTCGTTCTAAAAATGAATTCAAGAAAAGTGAAAGACCATGGCTAATTTGGAATATGATAAATGAAATAAAACCTGAGGAAATAGGCTTCGATGCAATTAAATTAAAAGAAAAAATTGAAAGTGCTAAAGCTGTTTTTTTAGGAGTTGTTCCAAATGATTTTAACGCTTCAACGATATATTCTTTCCTTCTAGATTGTATTGAAATCATATATGTTAATTTAAAAAAAGAGTTATCTATTTCAAATGAAAAAGAAAGATTTATCCAAATTGAAGTAAAATTAAACAATGTTTTATTTACTGCTCAAAAGTCAGGCATTAATATAGATGTACAAAAAGTTAAGCAGTATATTCAAGAAATCAATATTGACCTTTATGCTGTAAAAAATAAACTTCAGTTAAAATTCGGAGTATTCTCGATGTATGATTATGATAATATAAGAACTAAATTAATTACAGATTTCCCTTGGTTTAAAGATATCAAGTTAAATTCAAAAGAGTTTTGGAAAGCTATTAAACTCCAAAGAAATAATTCCGAATTTATTGAACTACTTTATCTTGAAAGGAAACATACAAAAAACAAAACTATACTCACTAGAATAGGGTCCTTAGATATCGACAATGTCAATCCTATGCTAGATTATATGGGAACTATCACTGGAAGGATTTTAGCCGATTCGCCTTCTTTACAACAATTAAATAAAGTATATAGAGATATAATTATTCCAAGAGCAGAAATGGAGTTAGTATATATTGATTACTGTCAATTTGAAGCAGGGATTTTAGCCTTCGAAGCTGATGAAGGAAAATTGATAGAAATGTACAATAAAAGCGATATTTATACAGAAATAAGTAATAAACTTGGGACTAAAAATGTCTCAAGAGATTTTGCAAAAAAGTTATTTTTTAGTTATTGTTACGGTATGAGTAAAGAGAATATATTAAAATACAGCGGGAAAAATCTAGATCTTTTTTTTAAAGAATTTCCAAATTTGACAAATTATGAAAACGCAATATTAAAAATATTTTTAGATGATGGCTTTGTCGAAACAACCTTAGGCAATAGAAGATACAAAAGTTTAAATAACGTTGAAAACAAAAAAGAAGGTTGGCTCATTAGTCAAAAAATACAAGGTAAAGCTTCCTTAATATTGAAAGAAGTTATACTGCAGGTATACAATAAAAACAAAGAAATTGAATTTCTCTTACCAATGCATGATGCTATTTTATATCAAGTACCTCAAAGTAAAATAGACGTATTAACTAAAGAAATAGAAGACACTTTTAAGTCTGTTCTCAAGAGACATTGTCCAAGTTTAGATCCTAAAATTTCCATCAAACCATTTCATGAAGCTTAATGAAATAACCTTTTATGAAGGTCTTCTAAAAAATAAATAAATCTGATTTAAAATAAAAAAATGGCAAAATATAGCGTACATCAACAACCCGTAGAAACTTTATTGAGTTGGATAAAATCTGGCGACATTGCCATACCTGAAATTCAACGACCATTTGTTTGGAATGGTGCTAAAGTAAGAGACTTAATAGATTCTTTATATCAAGGCTATCCTGTAGGCTATATCATTACATGGCTTAACCCAGATGTAAAATTGAAGAATGGCAAACTATCTGTAGGTAAAAAAGTATTGATTGACGGACAACAACGTATTACAGCTTTAACAGCTGCTATAGTTGGCCAACGTGTTTTAGATAAAAATTATAAAGAAATAAATATTCGTATTTCCTTTAATCCGTTAGATGAGAAATTTGATGTATTTAATAAGGCATATGAAAAAAGCCCCGAATGGATCGATAATATTAATCCTATCGTAAATGATGAGATTTCTATTTCTAAAGCCATAAAGAAATATTGCCAAGACAACCCTGATGCTGATGAAGATTTAGTAGAAGAACGAATTGAGAACCTAAAGCGAATCAAAAACAAGCAAGTTGGTATTATTGAGTTAGATTCAACCTTAGATATTGATACTGTGACTGAAATTTTTATTCGAATCAATCAAAAAGGAGTAGTATTAAGTAATGCTGATTTTGTGATGTCTAAAATCGCTTCAGATGAAAAATACGGAGGGAATACCTTGCGTAAAATGGTCGATTACTTCTGCCGTTTGTTAGTAGATAAAGGATTTATAAAACACATACAAGACAACGACGATGCCTTTGTGCAAACAGATTACTATAAAGAAATAAAATGGATGGCTACTGGGAGTGATGACCTGTATGTGCCTGATTATATAGCATTACTAAGAGTTGCATTTACTTTTAAGTTTAGTCGTGGAAAATTTAGTGATTTGGTAGCCTTATTGTCAGGACGAAATTTTGAAACCCGTACCTATGAAGGCAGTATAGCCGAAGCCAGTTATGAGAAGTTATCCGAGGGTTTGTCAGCTTTTGTGAATCAAACGAATTACCAGCGTTTCATAATGATTATTAAGTCGACTGGTTTAATCAGTAAAAAATTAATATCGTCTCAAAATAGTTTGAACTTCGCTTATGCATTGTATTTAAAATTGCGTGAGGATAAAATGGGTGAAGCGGAAACACAAGGTTATGTAAAACGTTGGTTGGTCATGAGTATCTTGATTGGTCGTTATTCTGGTTCTGCAGAATCTCGAATTGATGAAGACATCAAACAGATTAATGAAAAAGGAATAGCAGCCTATTTAACTCAAATGGAGCAAGCAAACTTGGGTGCAGGTTTTTGGGATTTTGGAATCATAAATGACTTGGAATCTTCTAGTGTAAACAATAATGGATACAATTTATATTTAGCAGCTCAAGTAAATAATAATTCGGTAGCTTTTTTATCAAAAAGCATGAAGATTAGTAGCCTTATAGAGCAACGAGGGGACGTACACCATATTTTTCCAAAAAAATACTTGATGAATAATGGATATCCACAGAAAGCGTACAATCAAGTTGCCAATTTTGTTTATACAGAACAGGCTACCAATATAAAAGTAGGAATGCTTACTCCAAAAGATTATTTGGATAAGGTGAAAGCTCAAATAGAAGCAGGAACAAATGTAATAAGTACTTTAGACTCTGAAAGTGGCCTAGAACAAAACTTAATCAATAATGATATTCCGAGCAGTATTGACCACGCAGATCATTTTGTTTACGAAAAATTCTTAGAAGAACGTAGAAGACTGATGGCAAACAAAATAAAAATTTATTACGAGGGTTTATAACTATAAAAATGGATTTACAAACGTTACAAGAGTTTTTAGATCACAATGTGATTCCAAAAATCAAAAGAAGACCAAAAACCTTTCTAGGTATTGCGAAGCAGCCACATTATGAAAATGTGATGTCTAATATTTATGCTTTTTATTTTAATGTAAATGAAGTTCACGGCATGCATGATTTGTTTATCACTAGTTTATTAGAACTCATAAACGAAACGACATTAGGTAAACTTAAAAATGTAAATGAAATTAATGATTTTGATGTAGACACCGAAGTTACTACTATTAAAGGTGGTCGAATTGATTTGCTTTTGTCTAGTCAAGACCATGCAATTATAATTGAAAATAAAGTTTACCACACTCTAAATAATGACTTACAAGACTATTGGTCTTCAATAAGAGTTATCGATAATAATGAAGATAATAAAATTGGGATCGTTCTATCCCTAAATAAACTAAATATTATTCATCCTCAATTTGTTAACATCACTCACTTAGATTTCCTAAAACGAGTTATACAAAACTCTGGTAGCTACCTTATGGAAGCAAAAGACAAATATGTAGTATTTTTAAAAGATTTTTATCAAAACACTTTAAACATGAGCAAAAGCGAGTTAGATAGTAAAGAATTAAAATTTTATTTTGATAATCAAGCGAAAATTATTGAAGCAAAAGATTTTTATTTTGCGGTGCGTACGCATGTAGCTAATCAAGTGGAACAAGTAGTTAAATTAATAGAAGAGCCCTTTATACTTCAAACTCCAAAAGGAAAGTATGGAGAAAGATTAAGGTTTTATCTATCGCCAAAAAATAAAAACTTGATGATAACCGTTTTTTTCAACAGACTACTTACAATAGAAAGAAGATTAATTTTAGTGGTTGAACTTAAAGAAGGACTTCTTCAAAGCAAGGAACATTATAAACAAATCAATTTCACTGAAGAAGAAGGATTCATTAACAAACCTGAGTTTTATACAAACGGAAATTCAAGGTATTGTCATTTTGCAGAAATGACTTATATACTTAATGACGATGAGGTTTCTAATTTAGCTCAGTTTATAGCTGAAAAACTGAATACTGATGGTTTACTTTCTATATATAGAAAACTAAATGAATTTATTGAGAAGAGTAATAATTAAGACTTTAATAAGTATAAAATGAGTGAATCTCAAAATATAGAATGGAAACAATCATGGCATGACGACTATCTCAAATGGATCTGTGGTTTTGCCAATGCCGTTGGAGGTACAATTTTTATTGGTAAAGATGATGATGGTAATATCACCCATTTAGAAAATTACAGAGCTTTAATGGAATCCTTACCCAATAAGATTCGAGAAAATCTAGGAATCATTTGTGATGTTAATCTTCATGATAAAGAAGATAAAAAGTATATAGAAATTCGTATAAATCCCTATACCGTTCCCGTTTCATTGAGAGGGCGTTATTATTATCGTTCTGGTAGTTCGAAGATGGAAATGACAGGTGCTACCTTAAATGACTTTTTACTAAAAAAGGCTGGAAAAACGTGGGATGATGTTTTGGAAGAAGGAGCAACTCTAGAGGCTATTGCTACAGAAAGTTTGCAGCTTTTCTGCAAAGATGCCATCAAAAGCGGTAGAATGTCAGATGATATTTTAGAATTGTCCGATAGCGAGCTTTTGGATAAAATGCGCTTGCTGAATGGAAACAAAATAAAAAGAGCTGCTATTATCTTGTTTGGAAAAGATCCCAATTATTTTTACCCGAACATTAAGGTCAAAATTGGTCGTTTTGGGAACGATGATGCCGACTTGCGTTTTCAGGAAGTATTAGAGGGAAATGTTATTGAATTACTTCAAGAAGTACCTCAGATATTGAACGCTAAATTCTTGATTAAAGCAATCGATTTTGAAGGAATGCAACGCATTGAAAAAGACGAATATCCAGTGGCTGCCATTCGAGAGATGTTGTTGAATGCTTTGGTACATCGATCCTATATGGGTTCTATGATCCAAATGCGTGTGTATGACGACAAACTAACCATTTGGAATGAGGGCTCATTACCCGATGGTATGGAATTGGAGAGTTTAAAAAGACACCATATTTCACGTCCTAGAAATCCATTAATCGCTGATGTTTGTTTCAAAGCAGGTTATATTGATTCATGGGGACGTGGAACGCTAAAAATCTACAATTCGTGCAAAGAAGCAGGTTTGCCAGAACCTGAAATAACTTCTTTAGATGGTGGAATTTTGGTTGCTATTTATAAGAAACCAGAGGTGTTAGTGGATAGGTTGGTAGATGGGTTGGTAGATAGGTTGGTAGATGGGTTGGTAGATGGGTTGGTAGAAAGCCAACAGAACATTGTAAAACTTATAATCGATAACCCTAGAATTTCTAAAAGAGAAATGGCGGAACAAATAGGAATTAGTACCACAGCGATTGATAATAATTTGACTAAACTGAAAGATAAAAACATCATTCGTAGGGTTGGTAGTGACAAAACGGGACACTGGGAAATAATAGAATAACATGAAATTCACCGAATCACAATTAGAAAAAGCGTTTATAAGTTTACTTCAAGAAGAAAAAATGACTCATCTTGTGGGTGCGCAAGTACGCCAAACTGAACACGAAGGAGCATCAGAACCTGAGACTGTATACGGACATATTGTAAGCGAAAAAGTGCTGATTATCGAAGATTTAAAATCTTACCTAAGAACTAATTATGCTACTGAGAACATTACCGAAAACGAAATCGATTCCATAATTAGAGATTTAGAACGACTCCCCTCTTCTGATTTGTATGAGACCAACAAAGTCATTATGAAAATGGTATGCGATGGTTTTTTATTGAAACGGGAAGATCGCAGCCAAAAAGATTTTTATGTACAGCTTATTGACTATTCTGAGGAAGATAAGAACATTTATAAAATTGTCAATCAACTAGCAATTAAAGGTTATGAAATGCGCATTCCTGATTTGATTTTATACATTAATGGTTTGCCGCTAGTCGTTTTCGAATTCAAAACTGCTATTCAAGAAAATACAAGTATACACGATGCCTACGTGCAATTAACGACACGGTACAAAAGAGATATTCCTGAATTGTTTAAGTACAATGCTTTTTGTGTAATTAGTGATGGGGTAAACACCAAAGCAGGTTCTTTTTTTGCACCTTATGAATTCTTTTATGCCTGGCGAAAGATTGAAGGCATGATTAAAGAAGTGGATGGTATCGATGCCATGTTTACACTTATTCAAGGAATGTTCAACCGTACTAGATTACGAGACATTATTCAGAATTTTATATACTTACCCGATAGCTCCAAGAAGAACGAAAAAATTGTTTGTCGTTACCCTCAATATTACGCCGCTCGAAAATTATTCGAAAATATAAAACTACACCAACGTCCTGAAGGCGACGGAAAAGGAGGTACTTATTTTGGAACTACAGGTTGCGGAAAAAGTTATACAATGCTATTTTTAAGTCGCTTATTAATGAAAAGCACTCATTTTGGCAGTCCTACCATTATTCTAATAACAGACAGAACCGACTTAGACGATCAATTATCGGGACAATTTACCAACGCCAAAGGTTTTGTAGGTGATGAAACTATTGTGAGTGTGGAAAGTCGCTCCAATTTACGGGAATTATTACAAGGCAGAAATAGTGGTGGTGTGTTTTTGACAACGATTCACAAATTTACCGAAGACACCAAACTGCTAACCGACAAAACAAATGTTATTTGTATTTCGGATGAAGCACACCGAAGCCAGACCAATTTAGATCAAAAAATAAAAGTCACCGAAAAAGGGGTTACTAAAACCTTTGGTTTTGCTAAATATTTACACGACTCCTTACCAAACGCAACCTACGTTGGTTTTACAGGAACACCTATTGATGCTACAATTGATGTTTTTGGCGAAATAGTTGATGCGTACACCATGACAGAATCGGTAGCCGATGAAATAACCGTGCGTATCGTTTATGAAGGACGTGCTGCCAAAGTATTACTGAACAATCAAAAACTTCAGGACATTGAAAATTATTACAGTCAATGTGCAGAAAGCGGAAGTAACGAAAATCAAATTGAGGAGAGTAAAAAAGCCATGACGCAAATGAATGCGATCATTGGTGATCCTACTCGATTAAAAAGTGTAGCCGAAGATTTTGTCACTCATTACGAAAACAGAATCGCAGAAGGTGCAACTGTAAAAGGCAAAGCGATGTTTGTTTGCAGTAGTCGTCCGATTGCTTACGAATTGTATAAAAACATCATTGAACTACGACCGGAATGGGCAGAAATTAAAATATCTGATGGCTCGGCTGAATTGACTGATAAAGAGAAGAAAGAAATCAAACCATCGGAACGGATAAAAATGGTCATGACCAGAGGGAAAGACGATGCCGAAGAAATGTATAATTTACTAGGTACAAAAGACGATCGTAAAGAAATGGATCGCCAGTTTAAGAGCGAGAAATCCAATTTTAAAATCGCCATTGTAGTGGATATGTGGTTAACTGGTTTTGATGTTCCTTTCCTAGACACGATGTACATTGACAAACCGATACAAAGACATAATTTGATTCAAACAATTTCTAGAGTAAACAGAAAGTTTGAAGGTAAAGACAAAGGACTTGTAGTCGATTATATTGGGATCAAAAAACAACTAAATTTAGCATTGGCAATGTACAACAAAGCCGATCACGATAATATTGAAGACATAGAACAATCTATTGTAGTGGTAAAAGACCAACTGGATTTACTGAATAAACTCTTCCATAAGTTTGACAAAACACATTATTTTACTGGTTCTCCATTAGAACAGTTGAATACCCTTAACAAAGCAGTAGAGTTTGTACAACTAACACAAGAGTTAGAGAAACGATTTATGTACATCGTTAAGCGATTAAAGTCGGCTTATGATATTTGTTGCGGTAGCGGCGCTTTTCAAGAAACAGAACGTGATACCATACATTTTTATTTAGCAGTTCGTTCAATAGTATTCAAACTAACGAAAGGCGAAGCTCCAGACACCGCTCAAATGAATAACAGAGTGCGTCAAATGTTGCAAGAAGCTATTGAAAGTAATGGCGTAGAAGAAATTTTCAAATTGGGCGAAGACAATCAAACGGAAGTAGACATTTTTTCGGATGATTATATGGCTAAGATTGACAAAATCAAATTGCCAAATACTAAAATCAAATTGCTTCAAAAATTATTAGCAAAAGCAATTGATGATATCAAAAGAGTAAATAAAATTACAGGAATCGACTTTTCAAAACGACTACAATTTATAGTAGATAAATACAACGAAAGAAAAGAAGATGATGTCCTACAAAGTCGGGTTTTGGAAGACTTCACAGATGAAATCATTGACTTGTACTATGCTCTAAAAAAAGAGAAAGAATCTTTTAAGGATTTAGGTATTGATTTCGAAGAAAAAGCATTTTACGACATTTTAAAGACCCTAGCAGTTAAGTACGACTTCAATTATCCCGAAGATAAATTAATCGTTCTAGCGCAAAAGGTGAAGCTTGTAGTAGATGACAAAGCGAATTACACCGATTGGAGTAAAAGAGAGGATATCAAAGCAGAATTAAAAGTCGATTTAATTATATTACTGGCCGAAAGCGGCTACCCTCCAGTGGATCGTGATGAAATCTATAAAGAGATTTTTGAGCAGGCAGAGAATTTTAAGAAATATAATTAAAAAAGTTATTTCCGAAAAATATTTTTGAGCTTTATAATTAGCTCAAATATTTTTCAGAATAACTTTTTTCCATTTACATTATATTTTCAAATGCCAAGTCCAATTCTTCGGAACTAAAATCTTCCAGATACGTTTCAGTTGTTTTTATACATTGATGTCCAAATCCTTGTTTAATCATAACGCTGCTTGAGCCACTCTTTAGTGCTAATGTAGCCCAGGTATGCCTAGCGGTATAAAATGTGACTTTTGTTTTAATGCCACATTCAACGGAAATTTTGTTAAGTAATTTTCCATAATAATTAAGCACGCTTTTTTTTCTGTCTCTCAGCTGGGTTTTAGTGTACAAGTTTTGTTCTTTTTCTAAAATCGGGAAAATATAATCAGTTTCAAACGGTCGGTAAATTTTAAAATAGTGTAAAATTTCACTAGTGTATTTGTTGTTTGGAATTTTTACGTTGAGTTTTACCGATGTTTTGTTTCTTACATAAGAGAATCTATCTAAGTCAACATCGTTCCATTTTAATTCAGCCAAGTCAGTAAAATTCATGCCTCGGCAGTAGAAGCTAAATAAATAAGTGTACAGTGCTTTGACCGCTTCCTTATTAGTCGAGTAATCGTAATCTAATAATAATTGCAAATCCGCTTTACTAAGAGCTTTCTTTACTTTACTAGATTTTAATTTTGAGATGATATAATCTTTGAAAGGATAGCTGTCACTTGTAGCTATTTTTGCCTTGATTGCAGAATTATAGACAGATCTGATATTTCTCATATATACGCCTATACCACCATCATGACTACCGTGAGCTCGCAAATAGGCTTCAAAGGCAACCAAGAGTGTATAATTTATCTTTGTAAAAGAATAGTTTTGAATTTCAGGCGTAAATTTTTTTAATGCAGAGATTGTATCACGGTAAGAACATGCCGAACTTACTTTGCCTGCTTCATTAAATTGATTTTTCTTCGACTCGAAATAGGGTAAGAAATTTAATTTTTCAATTTCTTGTGGTCTAAATAAGGAATCAAAAATTTCTAAGCTGAATTCATGCTCTTCTTCGACCATTAAATCCAATATTTTTGAAGCATCTTGTTTGATTTTGTTTAAAATCCGATTGGCTTGTAAAAAGTTTGGGGATTTTGAGGTAAATTCACTCGCACTTTCATTCCAGAATTTAGGATCAGAATTATAGGGAGTTTTGTAGAATTTTGATTTTCTATTGATGGTAACTCGTAAATTAATAGGGCAAGTTCCATTGCTTAAAATTGTCTTCTTTAGGATTAATTTCACACTAGCTTTCATTTAATTGTTTTTTAAGTTTAATAATGAGTACAACATACGTACAACAATTGTTGACATTTGCTGAAACATGATGAAACAAAAATATTTTTTAAAAACTATAAAACATTGAAAAACAGATACTTTGAAGCTAAATACAATTAAATGCAAAGACTATTTGTCTATCTCATAATCAGGTGGTCCCTGGTTCGAGCCCAGGTGGGACCACAGAGGAACCCCTCAAAACTATTTGTTTTGAGGGGTTTTATTTTTGGATAAATAAATGAAATTTGATGTAAAAAAAGGAATTTTGATTTAGGAATGAGTGTTTCTGGGGAAGTAGGTTTTTACGGACTTGTTATTAATTTTCGTTAAATATTAATAATAAAAAGCTTAGATTGCTTTTTTTGACCAATGTATTTGCTATTTTTGGAAACTATGAAAGTTGTCTTAAATAAATGTTTAGTAATGGTGGTGCTAGTATTGTTCTGTGAGGCAATATTTGCTGGGACGCCGCCACCACCAATTCCTCCAGGAGAGCCAGCTCCAGTGGTGCCAATAGATCAAAGCCTGTTCTTATTGGTGTTGGCTGCGCTGCTGTTTGGGTTTTACGTTATTTTTAAGTATAACATAAAGGAAAAGAGCTCAATGTAGATTGAGCTCTTTTCCTTTTGCAGAGGTGTTATTATAGTTTGTTGCTATAAAGTTTGGAGACGTACTTTCCTATAACGTCAAATTCCAGGTTTATTTTTGTGCCTATCTTAAAACTATTGAAATTAGTGTGTTCATAGGTGTATGGAATTATCGCAACGCTAAATTGATTTTTCTTTGAGTTTATGACTGTCAGACTCACTCCGTTTACGGTAATTGAACCTTTTTCGATCGTAAGGTTGTTTAGTTCTTTATTATATTCAAACGTAAAAAGCCAGCTACCATTAGTTTCGTTAGCTTCAATACATATTCCGGTTTGGTCAACATGACCTTGTACAATATGGCCGTCAAGTCTGTCTCCTAATTTCATAGCCCTCTCTAAATTCACGCTGTCGCCTACCTTCCAGTTTGCCAAATTTGTTTTTTTGATTGTTTCGTCAATGGCCGTTACGGTGTAGGTGGTGTCCTTCAGCGCAACCACGGTTAGGCAAATTCCATTGTGAGCAACACTTTGGTCTATTTTGAGTTCCGCTGTAATTGACGAGTCCACTGTAATGTGAATATTGTCTTTCTCTTTTTTTATTTCTTGGATGGTACCAAGGGTTTCTATGATTCCTGTAAACATTTCTTGTTTTATTTTACTAAATTTGCACTTCAAAATTAGTAATAAATAACTAGAGGTAATGATGAAAAAAGCAGAAAATATAATAGTTGGAATTTCAATAGGAGATTTAAACGGTATTGGAAGCGAGGTTGTTCTTAAAACTTTCGAGGATTCTCGAATGTTAGAGCTGTGTACCCCTGTTATTTTTGCCAATGTTAAAATAATGTCATTCATAAAGAAGAATCTAGAATCTACGGTTCAACTTCATGGAATTGATAAATTAGACCAGATTGTTCCAGGAAAGATTAATGTTTTGAATCTTTGGAGAGAAGGAGTAGATTTGAATCTTGGGGTTAACGATGATAAAGTTGGTGAATATGCGGTAAAATCATTTGTCGCGGCTACAAATGCTTTAAAAGAAGGGTTGGTAGATGTTTTAGTGACGGCGCCGATTAATAAATACAACATTCAATCAGATGAGTTTAAGTTCCCGGGTCATACGGATTATTTAAACCAAGAGTTGGAAGGAAATGCATTGATGTTGATGGTTCAGGGTAGTTTAAGAGTAGGTTTGTTAACGGATCATATTCCGGTTAGCGAAGTGGCATCAAGGCTTACGGAAGAACTGATTAAAGAAAAAATTGAAACTGTTAGAAAATCATTGATTCAGGATTTTAGTATCAATAAGCCAAAGATTGCTGTTTTAGGATTAAATCCTCATTGTGGTGACGGTGGTGTGATAGGTAAAGAAGATGATGCGGTGTTGAAGCCAACATTAAAAAAAATATTTGACAAGGGAACTTTGGTATTTGGTCCTTTTGCAGCAGATGGTTTTTTTGGAAGTGGGCAATATGAGAAATATGATGCGGTAATTGCTGCCTATCACGATCAAGGGCTAATCCCTTTTAAAACATTGTCTTTTGGTAAAGGGGTTAATTATACCGCGGGTTTGAATAAAATAAGAACATCTCCGGATCATGGGACGGCTTATGATATTGCTGGAAAAGGAATTGCAGATTATAACTCTTTCAAAGAAGCGGTTTATCTTGCTTTAGATATTTATCGTTCCAGAATTCAGTATGAAGAAATCAGTCAAAAACCATTAAAGGTTAAGGAGAAACAACACTAAATAAAAAAAGATAAATAACATTATTAGATATGTAATAATTTTATATCTTTGCACTCCCGAAGTTTGGGGCAAAATTTTGTTGAAATGAATAAGACTAAACAATATTTAATTCCATTTGTGGGATTAAAGCTAGGAAAACATCATTTTGAATATCAAATAAGTAATGCGTTCTTTGAAATCTTTGATTATGATGAATTTAAAAATTCGAATATCAAAGTAAATGTAGTTTTAGAGAAGAAAAGCACGATGCTAGAATTGATTTTCAAGCACGAAGGGACTGTGAATGTTCCTTGTGATCTAACGAGTGAAGATTTTGATTTACCAATAGAAGGGGAGATGAAATTAATAGTTCGTTTTGGAGATGTTTATAATAATGATAATGAGGAATTACTGATTCTTCCGTTTGGAGAATTCGAGATAGATATTGCTCAGTATGTATATGAAATGATTGCGCTTTCTGTACCTTTGAGACGGGTTCATCCAGGAGTGCAAGACGGAAGTTTAAAAACGGAAGCACTTGAAAGACTAAAAGAATTGGTTCTGGAAGAGCATAAAGAAGAAAATGAACAGGTTGAAGAAGAGATAATACAAGATAAAGAAGAGAATATTGACCCACGTTGGGACAAATTAAAGCAACTATTAACGGATAAATAATATAGTAAAATGGCACATCCTAAGAGAAAAATCTCCAAAACAAGAAGAGATAAGAGAAGAACACATTACAAAGCTACTGTAGCACAAATCGCTACTTGCCCAATTACGGGTGAAGCGCATTTATACCACAGAGCCTATTGGCATGAAGGGAAAATGTATTACAGAGGGCAAGTTGTTATAGATAAGTCTGTAGCTGTTGCTTAATGCATTTTTTTTGTAAATGATATTGGAACTCTCACATCGTGAGAGTTTTTTTGTTGTTTGTAATTTTCATTAAATTAAAAGTTCTATAACAAAAGGTTTAGATATTTTTTTGTAATTTTCAACTCTTTTAATCGTTTTTTCAAATGTTATAATTTGAAAAAAAATATTCAAATACCATGAATACAATTACAGCCGCAATAACCGCTGTTGGAGCCTATGTTCCTGACTTTGTGCTTTCAAACAAAGTTCTAGAAACAATGGTCGATACAAATGACGAGTGGATCACCTCTCGAACAGGAATTAAAGAAAGAAGAATTCTAAAAGACGCAGACAAAGGAACATCATATTTAGCCATAAAAGCCGCACAAGACTTATTAGCTAAATCAAATGTTAATCCTTTAGATATTGATTTGATAGTAATGGCAACTGCAACACCAGATATGCCGGTCGCTGCGACGGGAGTTTATGTTGCTACAGAAATAGGAGCTACAAATGCTTTTGCGTTTGATTTACAGGCTGCTTGTTCTAGTTTTCTATACGGAATGTCTGTTGCCTCGGCATACATTCAATCCGGAAAATATAAAAAAGTACTGCTAATAGGTGCTGATAAAATGTCTTCTATTGTAGATTATACGGATCGATCTACCTGTATAATTTTCGGAGATGGTGCGGGCGCCGTATTGTTTGAACCCAATTATGAAGGTCTAGGATTACAGGACGAGTATTTAAGAAGTGACGGTATAGGTCGTGATTTTTTAAAGATTGATGCTGGAGGATCTCTAAATCCGACTTCTTTTAAAACGATAGAAGAGAACAGACACAATATTGTACAAGACGGGAAAACTGTTTTTAAATATGCAGTGACAAATATGGCTGACGCTAGTGAGCTTATTATGAAAAGGAATGACCTTACCAATGCAGATGTTGATTGGTTAGTTCCGCATCAGGCAAATAAGCGTATAATCGATGCTACAGCCAGCAGAATGAATTTAGATGAATCTAAGGTTTTAATGAATATAGAAAAGTATGGGAATACTACCTCTGCAACATTGCCATTAGTGCTTTATGATTTTGAACACCTCTTTAAAAAAGGGGATACAATTATTTTGGCTGCTTTTGGAGGAGGTTTCACTTGGGGATCTGTTTATTTAAAATGGGCATACGACAAAAAATAAATTTAAACTAAAAACAAATAATTATGGATTTAAAAGAAATTCAGAACCTAATCAAATTTGTAGCAAATTCGGGAGTTGCAGAAGTTAAATTGGAAATGGATGATGTTAAAATCACCATTAGAACAACGTTAGAAGGCAGCACAACAGAAACTACGTATGTGCAACAAATGCCGGCTCACAATCAACTTCAGCAAGCAATGCCTATTCAAAATGCTGCGCCAGTTGCAGCTGTTGTAGAGGCTCCTGTTGTAGAAGAAAACAAATACATTACTATAAAGTCGCCAATTATTGGAACTTTTTATAGAAAACCATCTCCAGACAAAGCTATGTTTGTGGAAGTAGGAACTACTATTGGAAAAGGAGATGTTCTTTGTGTAATTGAAGCGATGAAATTATTTAACGAAATTGAATCTGAAGTTTCTGGTAAAATTGTAAAAATATTGGTTGACGATATGTCACCGGTAGAATTTGACCAACCTTTATTCTTAGTAGATCCATCATAACAGTTTAAATTTCAATATTTTAAATTCCAGATTTCAATTCAGGAGATTTGGAATTTCGAGTTTGTTATTTAAATTTTAAATTTAAAAGAGATGTTTAAAAAAATATTAATTGCAAATAGGGGAGAGATTGCACTTCGTATAATTAGAACGTGTAAAGAAATGGGCATTAAAACCGTGGCTGTTTATTCTACTGCTGATGTAGAAAGTTTACACGTAAGGTTTGCTGATGAAGCTGTTTGCATAGGACCGCCTCCAAGCAATTTGTCCTATTTGAAAATGTCAAATATTATTGCCGCTGCAGAAATTACAAATGCAGATGCGATACATCCAGGATATGGCTTTCTTTCAGAAAATTCAAAATTTTCAAAAATATGTCAGGAGCACGGGATTAAATTCATAGGAGCTTCTCCGGAAATGATTGACAGAATGGGTGATAAAGCATCTGCAAAAGCCACGATGATCGAAGCAGGTGTTCCTGTTGTTCCTGGTTCAGTAGGTATTTTAGAGTCATTCGAACAAGCTCAAGAATTAGCACAGTCTTTTGGTTACCCAGTAATGCTTAAGGCTACTGCCGGCGGTGGGGGTAAAGGAATGCGTGCAGTTTGGAAAGAAGAAGATTTACTTAAAGCATGGGATGGTGCCCGTCAGGAATCTGCCGCTGCTTTTGGTAATGACGGAATGTATCTTGAAAAACTAATCGAAGAGCCACGTCATATCGAGATCCAAGTTATTGGTGATTCATACGGAAAAGCATGTCATCTTTCTGAAAGAGACTGTTCTGTACAAAGACGTCATCAAAAATTGACTGAAGAAACTCCTTCTCCATTTATGACAGACGAATTGCGTTTGAAAATGGGTGAAGCAGCAGTGAAAGCAGCTGAATATATCAAATACGAAGGCGCGGGAACGGTAGAATTTTTGGTGGACAAACACCGTAATTTCTACTTCATGGAAATGAATACCCGTATTCAGGTAGAGCACCCAATCACAGAGCAGGTTATTGATTATGATTTGATTCGCGAACAAATTTTAGTAGCAGCAGGAGTGCCTATTTCAGGTAAGAATTATTTACCTCAGTTGCATGCTATCGAATGTCGTATTAATGCTGAAGATCCTTATAATGACTTTAGACCGTCTCCAGGAAAAATAACGACACTTCATATGCCAGGAGGACACGGAGTTCGATTAGATACTCATGTGTATTCAGGGTATACTATTCCGCCAAATTACGATTCCATGATTGCAAAACTGATTACTACTGCCCAATCTCGCGAGGAAGCAATTAGCAAAATGAGAAGAGCACTGGATGAATTTGTAATTGAAGGAATAAAAACTACAATACCTTTTCACAGACAATTAATGGATGATCCTCGTTATATAGCAGGAGATTACACTACTGCTTTTATGGATACGTTTAAAATGATTTCTCCAGAATAAAAAGCAAATATTAAAGCAAAAAACCTCACTTTTCAGTGAGGTTTTTTTATATCTGTTTTTAAATTTACAAAGTTTCTTTAAGCCATTTGAAAAATTCTTTTTGCCAAACTTGGGCATTCTGTGGTTTTAAGACCCAATGATTTTCTTCTGGAAAATATAAAAATCTGCTTTTTATTCCACGCAATTGTGCAGCTTGAAAAGCTTCTTGGCCTTGTCCTATCGGCACGCGGAAATCTTTTCCTCCTTGGATAATGAGGATTGGCGTATTCCATTTCTCTACTAAATTAATAGGGTTGAAGGTGGTATAGGTTTTTTGAGCTATAGCGTTATCTTTTTCCCAATACGGGCCGCCAAAATCCCAGTTGCTGAAGAAAACTTCTTCAGTTGTGCCAAACATGCTTTGTGTATTGAAAACCCCATCATGAGCTATGAATGTTTTAAACCGATTATTGTGTATTCCGGCCAAGTAAAATGCCGAATAGCCACCATAACTTGCGCCAACGCAACCTAGACGAGTTTTGTCTACATAGCTTTCTTTGGCTACATCATCAATAGCCGAAAGGTAGTCGTCCATTACTTGTCCGCCCCAGTCTTTGCTAATTTGCTCATTCCATTCTACTCCATGTCCTGGCATTCCGCGACGATTGGGCGCTACAACAATATAGCCATTGGCAGCCATCAATTGAAAATTCCAACGGAAAGAATAGAATTGTGTCAATGCACTTTGTGGACC
>JAAFGX010000041.1 GCA_010365115.1 Paludibacter sp. | reverse complement strand
GTTTGAAAGCCTTCCGCAGGCGGAATTTGCAATCGGCATTAACAACAGTATACATTTAAAACAGATTGGACTGTTTTAAATGTACAGTTGGTATTATTTATATCCATCTTCATGAACGCTTTTCACCGAACGTCCAGAAGGATCATTCAGATTTTTGAAAGCTTCGTCCCACTCTAAAGCAATTGGAGTGCTACAAGCCACCGATGGAACAGAAGGCACACACAATGAAGCTGCATCCGAAGGAAAAAAGTCTGTAAATATTGTCCTGTAATAATACTCTTCTTTATTCATTGGAGGATGTATTGGGTAAGTTTCATTCACCTTAGACATTTGCTCATCAGTCACCATTTCAGTAGTCAAAGCGCGCAATGAATCAATCCAGTTATAACCAACTCCATCAGAAAACTGTTCTTTTTGGCGCCATGTTACACTTTCTGGTAAATAATCTTCGAATGCTTTTCGAAGAATCCATTTTTCCATTTTTCCCTTTCCAGCCATTTTATCTTTTGGATTCAAGCGCATGGCAATATCCATGAATTCTTTATCCAGAAACGGCACACGACCTTCGACACCCCACGAAGCCAATGATTTATTAGCACGAAGGCAATCATACAAATGTAATTTATCTAATTTACGTACCGTTTCTTTATGAAATTCTTCGGCATTTGGAGCTTTGTGGAAATATAAATATCCGCCAAAAATCTCGTCAGCACCTTCTCCCGAAAGCACCATTTTTACACCCATCGATTTGATAACGCGCGATAAAAGATACATTGGCGTACTGGCACGAATAGTAGTAACATCATAAGTTTCAACATGATAAATCACATCTCGCACAGCATCCAATCCTTCCTGAACAGTAAAGTGAATTTCGTGGTGAATAGTGCCAATATGATCAGCTACTTTGCGGGCAGCAATTAAGTCGGGCGAACCATCTAATCCTACGGCAAATGAATGAAGTTGAGGCCACCAGGCAGATTCTATATTTCCGGATTCGATTCGTTTTGCAGCATATTTTTTTGCTACTGCTGAAATAATTGAAGAATCCAAACCTCCCGAAAGCAAAACACCATAAGGCACATCGGTCATCAACTGCCTTTCTACCGCTGCTTCCAACGCATCACGTAAAACAGCAATATCAGAAGTATTGTCTTTTACTGCATCATAATTTTCCCAATCACGCTTGTACCATTGAGTTGCTTTTTTATCAGGACTGTAAAAATACTGTCCTGGTAAAAATTCCTCAATTTTTGTACAATACCCTTCAAGTGCTTTTAACTCAGAAGCAACATAATAAGTACCTTTCTCGTCCCAACCCTGATAAAGTGGAATAATACCTATGTGGTCACGACCAATCATAAATATATCATTTTCAATATCATAAAGAGCAAATGCAAAAATACCATTCAAATCTTCCATGAAATTAGGACCTTTTTCACGATAAAGAGCCAAAATAACTTCACAATCGGATTTAGTAAGGAAATCATATTTTCCTTCAAATCGATTGCGAATTTCCTGATGATTGTAAATTTCTCCGTTTACTGCCAAAACCAATTTACCATCCTTACTAAGAAGCGGTTGTTTACCAGATTCCGGATCTACTATTGCCAATCTTTCGTGTGCTAAAATAGCATTATCATCAGAATAAACTCCCGACCAGTCGGGTCCACGATGGCGAATACGTTTGGACATTTTTAATACCTGAGGCCTTAAAGCCTGTGCTTGCTGTTTTATATCAAATGCACATACAATTCCACACATAATTATTTGATTTTGAAATGTTTGAAATGTTTGATAAGTTTGAAAGTTTTATGTTGAGAATATGAATAAATTCTCAAACTTTCACACGTCAAACGGTTAATGTTTTATGAATATCTTCAGCTACTTTTCTACCTAACGCAATTGCCCTGACTACTAAACTTGCACCAATAGCTGCATCGCCTGTAACAAATACATTAGCAACGCTGCTTTTACTTTCTTTATCGGTTGCTACATTGCCTCTAGCATCATAGTTAACTCCTAATTCATCCAATAAACCTTCGTGAATTGGATGAATGAAACCGAGTGCAAGGAAAACCAAATCAGCTTTAATAACATCTGTTTTTCCAGTAGGTTTGATAGTCATGCGACCTTTTTCGTCCTTTGACCATTCAACTTCTTCTACCAAAACTTCTTTTAATTTACCATTTTCACCAATAAACTGATTAGTATTCAAACTCCATTTACGAATACAACCTTCTTGATGAGAGCTTGATGTTTTTAAAATAGTTGGATAATAAGGCCAAGGAGTTTCAGGATTATTTCCAACCGGAGGTTGTGGTAAAATTTCAATTTGAGTTACTTTTACTGCACCCTGACGTATGGAAGTACCAACACAGTCGGAACCAGTATCGCCACCACCAATAACCAAAACATGTTTGTCTTTTGCAGAAATAATAGATTTTTCATCTACTTTTTCACCCATAATGATTTGGTTTTGTTGACTAAGGAAATCCATTGCAAAATAGATCCCTTTCAAATCACGACCTTCGGGTTTTATATCGCGAGGTTGACCTGAACCAACAGCTAAACAAACTGCATCGTAATTTTTCATTATTTCTTTTCCGGCAATGTCTTTACCAACTTCAGTATTTGGCTTAAATTCAATACCTTCTTCCAACAATTGAGACAATCGGCGATCAATAATGTTTTTATTCAACTTGAAGTTTGGAATACCATAACGCAACAAACCACCCAATGTATTGTCTTTTTCAAAAATAGTTACATTGTGGCCTTTACGGTTCAATTGTTGTGCGGCAGCTAATCCGGCAGGACCAGAACCAATGATAGCAATTTTTTTTCCAGTTCGAGTTTTTGGCGGTTGAGCTTTGATCATGCCTTCAATAAAGGCAACTTCTGTTACTGCTGCTTCATTTTCACGAATTGTAACAGGAGCATCGTGCAATGCCAACACACAAGATTTTTCGCAAGGTGCAGGACAAATACGCCCAGTAAAATCAGGAAAATTATTTGTTTCGTGAAGATTTTCTACTGCTTCTTTCCATTGTCCTTTGTAAATCAAATCTTGCCATTCCGGCATTTTATTGCCAAGTGGACATCCCCAATGACAAAATGGAATGCCGCAATCCATGCAACGTGAAGCTTGTAGCTTTCTGTCTTCGCGATTCAATGTTTGTTCAACTTCCCCAAAGTCGTAGATTCGCTCGTTTACAGGTCGGTAACCTGCATCCTTGCGGGGTATGGTTATAAATGCTTTTGGATTTCCCATGATTTTGAAGCCCCCTAAATCCCCCGAAGGGGGGACTTAGGATTAGCTGTATTTATAGTTATTACTTAATTTTATTGTTGAGTCTTTTAACCAATTAATCGTTTACTACTCAATTTCTCTATTGTCAAATTGTTTACTTGTTTCCTCGTTCACTCGTAACTTGTAACTCGTAACTTGTAACTAATTAATAATCTCTTTCTACTTGAGCAATTTTCTTGTTGATAGCTTCCATTTTTTCCTCTTGCAAAACTTTCTTGTATTCAATTGGAACAATTTTCTTGAATTTATCAACATAAAAACTCCAATTGTCTAAAATCTGTTTTGCTCTTGCACTTCCAGTATATTTTAAATGATTGGCAATATAGCCCTGAACTTCTTTGCTGTCCATGCTGTCTTCAATAAGAGAAAGTTCAACCATTTCCATATTACAAAAGAAGTCAAAATTATCAGCCTCGTCCAAAACGTAAGCTACACCACCACTCATACCGGCAGCGAAGTTTCGTCCTGTTGGTCCAAGAACCACAGTACGTCCACCTGTCATATATTCGCAACAGTGATCTCCTGTACCTTCCACAACTGCAATTGCACCTGAATTTCTCACACAGAAACGTTCGCCAACAACTCCATTAATATAGACTTCTCCAGAAGTTGCACCATACAAAATGGTATTACCTGCAATAATATTTTCTTCGGGTTTGAATGTACTTTCTTTTGGAGCTACAATAACAATTTTTCCACCAGAAAGTCCTTTACCAACATAATCGTTTGCTTCACCTGTAAGATGGAAGAACATTCCTCTACTTAAAAATGCACCAAAACTTTGTCCGGCCGAACCTTCAAAATAAGCTTTGATTGTATCTGTTGGTAAACCGGCTTGTCCGTAACGTTTTGCAATTTCGCCCGAAAGCATTGCTCCAACGGTACGATCGGTATTTTTAATTTTAGATTTTATCTGAACCGGCATGCATAAATCGAGTGCCGGTAGGGATTTTTTGATTAATGTGCGATCTAAAACAGAATCAATTTTATGATCCTGATCTTTCACATGACGCAACGGCGAGTTTGATTTTTGACTCGGTACGAACATGATTTTCGATAGATCTACTTTTTCAAGTTTTGAATTGCCAGTAACCTTTTTGCGTTCGAGTAATTCTGCATGTCCAATAATTTCATCGAGGTTACGATAGCCCATTTCAGCTAAATGTTCACGAACATCCTGAGCAATAAAATGGAAGAAATTCACAAGATATTCGTGTTTTCCGGTAAAGTGCTTGCGCAATACTTCATCCTGGGTAGCAACGCCAACCGGACAAGTATTTAAGTGGCACTTACGCATCATCACACAACCAAGAATTAACAATGCACTTGTTGCAAAACCATATTCCTCAGCTCCCAACAGTGCAGTGATAATAATATCGCGACCTGTTTTTAACTGACCATCAGTTTGTAAGCGAACCTGACCACGTAAGTTGTTCAGTACCAATGTTTGTTGAGTTTCGGCTAATCCAATTTCTACTGGTAAGCCTGCATGTTTAATAGAACTTGAAGGACTTGCCCCTGTTCCACCTTCAGCACCGCTGATTAATATTAAATCGGCTTTTGCTTTTGCAACTCCGGCAGCAATTGTTCCAACACCAGTTTCAGAAACCAGTTTCACACTAATTGTAGCCGTTGGATTAATATTTTTCAAATCATAAATTAGCTGAGCTAAATCTTCAATTGAATAAATATCGTGATGAGGCGGCGGTGAAATCAACGAAATACCAGGAATAGAGTGACGGGTTCTTGCAATAATTTTATCGACTTTATGTCCCGGCAATTGGCCACCTTCTCCAGGTTTAGCTCCCTGAGCAATTTTAATCTGTATTTCATCAGCATTCACCAAATATTCGGAAGTAACGCCGAATCGTCCGGAAGCAACTTGTTTGATAGCGCTTCGAGTACTTAATCCATCTTCACGAATTTTATAACGCTCAGGATCTTCGCCACCTTCACCGGTATTGCTTCGTCCACCAATTATATTCATAGCAATTGCCATTGCTTCATGGGCTTCACGACTGATTGAACCGTAAGACATCGCACCTGTCACGAATCTCTTCATGATATTTTCAACCGGCTCTACTTCATTTATATCAATCGGATTCCGTTTAAAATCCATTAAATCACGAATAAATATCGGTGTTGGCTTGTCGTCAACCGCTTTTACATATTCTTTAAACTTTTCATAATCATTAGTTTTAGTAGCAATCTGCAAACGTGCAACTGTCTCAGGATTCCATGCATGTTGTTCTCCATTAATACGGTAAGCATATTCACCAAGATTTTCCATTTGTGTAGGATCTTCTCCTTCTTGTGGGAAAAATGCTTCATAATGAGGTTTCAATACTTCGTTCGCAACATCTTCCATATCAATACCTTCTATAGCAGAAGAAATGCCTTTAAAGTATTTGTTTAAAAAAGAAGATGAAATACCAACTGCTTCAAAAATGTGTGCTCCACGATAACTACGTAATGTAGAATTTCCCATTTTCGACAACACTTTCATCAAACCTTTGTTAACAGCTTTAATATAATGTTTCTTAGCTGTCTCCATGTCCATCGTAATTTCACCGGCTTTGATTCTGTCATTAATAATGGCAAAAACCATATATGGATTAACCGCATTGGCACCAAAACCGAACAGCAAAGCAAAATGCATTACTTCGCGTGGTTCAGCAGATTCAACTACTATGTCGATTTGCATCCTTTTTCTCTTTTGAACCAAGTAAAGATGTACCGCCGATACAGCCAAAAGTGATGGTAATGGTGCATGAGTCGCATCCACTCCACGGTCACTTAAAACGATGTAATTTTTACCATCATCTACTGCTTTTTCTACTGATAAACAAAGTTCCTGAATTGCTTTTTCCAGCCCTGCCGCTCCCGATTTTGGATCGAAAAGCATAGGTAAAGAAATGGTATAAAATCCTTTATATTGCAAATTGCTTAATATGTCGAACTGATTATTTGTAAGAACAGGACTTTTAAGCTTAACCATTTTACAAATTTCAGGAGCAGCTTGCAATAGGTTTTGATGCACAGAACCAATATATCCTGTTAATGACATGACCAACTCTTCACGAATTGGATCAATCGGTGGATTAGTTACCTGAGCAAACTGTTGACGGAAATAATTGAACAATCGTTGAGGTTTATCTGAGAATACCGATAATGCCACATCGTTACCCATTGAAGATGTTGGTTCAAAACCATCAATTGCCATTGGAAGAATAAGTCTTTCAACATCTTCTTTCGAATATCCATAAGCGTGAAGCAAAGTAGGGTAGTTTACCAAATCGTTTTTTATATTGCGACCTGAAGAAATATCATCCAGGTTTATACAGTTTCTGTTTAACCATTCGCGATATGGGAAAGCTTTTGCCAATCCTTCTTTCAATTCATTATCATAAAAAATCTGACCGAGTTCTGTATCAACCATAAGCATTTTGCCCGGTTTTAAGCGTCCTTTTGCTTTTATGTTTGATGGTTCAAATTCAATTGTACCAGTTTCTGATGCAATAATCATAATGTCATCATGTGTTACAAGATAACGTGCCGGGCGAAGACCGTTTCGGTCCAACATACCTCCGGCGTAACGACCATCGCTAAAAAGCAAGCAAGCCGGACCGTCCCATGGTTCCATAAAAGTACTGTGGTATTCGTAGAAAGCTCTCAGATTGTCCGAAATTGGATTCTTTTGATTCCAGCTTTCAGGCACCAACATAGCCATTGCATGAGGCAAGCTTTTCCCTGACATAACAAGGAATTCAAGCGCATTATCAAGAGTTGCACTATCGCTCATGCCTGGTTGACAAATTGGATATAATTCATTTAGATTTCCAAGTTGATCGGATTTCAAAACACTTTCTCGCGATTCCATCCATTGACGGTTACCACGAATGGTGTTGATTTCACCGTTATGTCCCAATAGTCTAAACGGTTGTGCCAAATCCCATGTAGGAAAGGTGTTAGTACTAAACCGGGAGTGAACTAATGCAATTCCGGTAGTAAAGTTATTGTCAGACAAATCGGGGTAATACTCACGCAATTGAAGTGAAGTAAGCATTCCTTTGTAAATCATTTGTTTTGTTGACAAACTAACAATATAGAAACTTCGATCTTTTGAAATATTTGATTTAAAAATTGAGTTCTCAATTTTCTTTCTAACCACATAAAGTTTAAGTTCCAATTCTTGTTGCGATAAATTTCCTGTAACAAATATTTGTTTGGTTTGTGGTTCATTCGAAGCTGAAATTTCGCCAAGAATATCACTGTTTACAGGTACATCACGTATTGCAAGAAGAGTAAGATTTTCCTTCTCAACATTTTCCTTAATTACGTTTAAGCAAAGTTCTGCTTTTTTTGCATCTTTAGGAAGAAAAACAAGACCTGTTCCGTATTTTCCTTTTTCTGGAACTGGGATTCCTTGAAGAAGAATAAATTCGTGGGGAATTTGAACTAAGATACCGGCACCATCACCGGTTTTATTATCGGCACTTTCCGCTCCACGGTGCACCATATTTTCGAGAACTTGTAGACCATTTTCTACAATATCATGGGATTTCTCTCCATGAAGGTTTAAAACCAAGCCAACACCACAGGCATCGTGCTCGTTTTGCGGAGAATAGAGCGAATTCTGCTCATATTCATCTGATAATAATGGACTTGAAATATTCATTGTCTAATCTTTTTTATACGCTATTAACAGCATTTTTTTCAGCTGTACTTTGTGTTTTTTGTTTATTGTTTAGTTGCAAAATAGTGGGAAAACCTCAAAGTCTCTCCCACTATTTTTTAAAATATGATGGTTTTTAACCTTCGGACTTAGCGAATGAAAAGCAATTCTCTGTACTTAGGAAGCGTCCACATTTCATTGTCAACAATCAATTCAAGTTTGTCGATATGATAGCGGATTACATCAAAGTAAGGCAATACCGAATCATGATATGCATTTGCTTTTACATCTTCGTGTTCAATAACGTTTGCCACTTTGCGCGCAACAACCATATCTTCAACATTTTTCTTAATAATCGAAACGTGTTCAGAAATTTCTTCAATCAGGCTTAAAACATCAGCTGATATTTTTGCAGCTTTTTCGGCCGAAAATACAGATTTAGTTTTAAATGCATTGTCCAACAAAAGAGACTGATAACGTGTAGCAACCGGAATAATGTGATTGATAGCTAAATCGCCTAAAACACGAGCTTCAATTTGAATTTTCTTAACATAAGTTTCCCATTTCACTTCGTTACGGGCATGTAATTCTTTTTCAGAAAGAACTCCAACTTTAGTAAACAATTCAACACTTGATTTACTTGTGTATGCCTCTATGATTTTTGGAACGCTTGTTTCACAATCCAAACCACGTTTAGCAGCTTCTACTTTCCACTCATCACAATAGCCATTTCCGTCGAAACGAATTGCTTTAGAAGCTTTAATATATGATTTGATAACATCAAAAATTGCTTTCTCTTTGGTAGAACCAGCTGCAATTTTTTCATCTACTTCGGCTTTAAATTCAACCAATTGAGCTGCCATAGCAGTGTTCAATACTGTCATAGCAGAAGAACAGTTGGCTGAAGAGCCTACTGCACGGAACTCAAAACGGTTTCCGGTAAATGCAAAGGCAGAAGTACGGTTACGATCGGTATTGTCAAGGAATACTTCTGGAATATGAGGAATGCCTAAGTGAAGTTTCTTCTTTTCATCCAAAATGATAGCTTCTTCGCTTGTACTGTTTTCCAATTTATCAAGAACTGCCGTAAGTTGAGTTCCAAGAAAAGCAGATACAATTGCCGGAGGTGCTTCATTTGCTCCTAAACGATGTGCATTTTGAGCTGTCATGATAGAAGCTTTCAATAATGCATTGTGTTTATAAACTGCCATTAATGTGTTTACAAGGAAAGTAATGAATTGAAGATTTTCTTCAGCAGTTTTTCCCGGACTGTGAAGAACTACTCCAGTATCAGTACCTAACGACCAGTTATTATGTTTACCTGAACCGTTAATTCCTGCGAATGGTTTTTCGTGTAACAACAATCGGAAGCTGTGACGACGAGCCACTTTTTTCATGATGGACATCATCAATAAGTTTTGATCCACCGACAAATTACATTCGCCATAAATTGGAGCGAGTTCGAATTGGTTTGGAGCTACCTCGTTGTGACGAGTTTTGGCCGGAATACCATATTTATATGCTTCGAATTCGATGTCTTTCATATAAGCAGCCACACGACTTGGAACAGACCCAAAATAATGATCGTCTAATTGTTGACTTTTTGCTGAATCATGTCCCATCAACGTACGACCTGTTAAAACTAAGTCAGGACGAGTTGCGTATAAGCCTTCGTCAACTAGAAAATATTCTTGTTCCCAACCTAAATAAGCAACCACTTTTTTAACGTTTGGATCGAACATTTGACAAACTGCAACAGCTGCTTTATCAATTGCACCTAATGCTTTCAATAAAGGTGCTTTCAGGTCTAAAGATTCACCAGTATATGAAATAAATATAGTTGGAATAACTAATGTGTCATCAACAACAAATGCCGGAGATGAAGGATCCCAAGCTGTATAACCACGAGCCTCAAATGTGCTACGGATACCACCGTTAGGGAATGAAGATGCATCAGGTTCTTGTTGAGCAAGAAGTTTTCCTGAGAAATCTTCAATTATTGTTTCTCCAGGAGCACCAGCATAATCAATAAATGAATCATGTTTTTCAGCAGTTCCGTCAGTCAATGGTTGAAACCAGTGTGTGTAATGAGTAGCACCTAGCTCAGTAGCCCAAAGTTTCATTCCTGAAGCAATTTGATTTGCAAGGGCAATGTCCAATGTTGCACCTTTGTTGATTACATTTTTCAATGCCTTGTTTGTATCTTTGGATAGATACTTAACCATTGCAGCACTGTTAAAAACGAACTTGCCGTAATAGTCAGAAGTAAATTTCGAAGGTGCAGTTACTTCAAGTGCTTTTTTCTTGAAAGCTTCTTCTACTGCATTAAATCTTAATGATGACATAAATCTATTTTTTGAGGGTTATTTTTTAGTTATTTCTTGATAATTGCAACATAATTCTATCGGATTGATATAAAATGACTACAAAAATAATAAAAATGATATTTTTCTAGCAATTTTTTAGAGTTCTTTATAAAAAAAGAATTGAAAAATTACAATATAAAACAATAATAAGCACAATAATTACATATTGAAACATATATGTCTACAAATATAACACAATGTAAGCTTAAACAATTTTTCCATATTATGAAATTTCATTAGTTTGCAGTTGATTGTTAAGACTAAATTAAAAATCAAATACACTTTAAAAATCATTCTGTATTAGCTTTGAAATTAAATAAAGTATTTCATTTTAAAAATAGACAGGCCATTTCGTCACGAGATAGCCTGTCTGAAACAATAAAACTAAAAAACACACGATTAGTTATAAATAATTCTATCGTGTAAGTGGGTTTCAGATCCTTCAGACTTACTTTTTCTTATGTGAACCTCAACCATATTTTTAAGCTGACAAAAATATATAAATTAATTGTTATTTGAGTCTATTTTAAACATATTATTTCAATACTTATATATTTTATAACAATATGATTGAAATAATATATTTATTACAACATTATGTCAAATTATTCAATCTCACTTTTAGAATATAAAATGTCAATAGACCCTATTTGTTTTGATTCAATGACATTCAATTTGAAAATTCTTAATTACATCACTAAAAAAGCAACTTAACAAATAATTCAAATGATATGTCTTTTTTTCCTCAATGTGATAAGGAATGAACCTACATTAAATTTTAATCAAACTTAGTATATGCCGTTTCACCGTGTTGAGTTTCATCCAATCCTATTGCTTCCAATTTGTCGGAAACTCGAACACCAACTAATTTATCGGTAATTTTAAACAATATATATGTTCCAACTCCTGAATACAAGATAGTTGCACCGATTGCTATTAACTGAACCCATAATTGATGAAAGTTACCATACAATGCGCCACTATAAGCCGATTGAATAGCTGGAGTTGCTAAAATACCAGTTAAAATTGCTCCAATTATACCACCAACCCCGTGAACTCCAAATGCATCAAGCGAATCATCATAACCGAGTTTTGGCTTAACATAAGCAACCATAACAAAACACACTAATGACACTGCAATACCAATTACCAATGCACCACCAACTCCTACAAAACCAGCTGCAGGTGTTATAGCAACCAATCCACCTACGGCTCCTGTACTAATTCCAACAACGGTTGGGCGTTTATCAATAATCCAGTCGAGTAATGCCCATGTTAATGCTGCCGCAGCCGCTGCAATATGCGTAACCATCAATGCGTTAGCCGCAAGTCCATCAGCAGCTAAACCGCTTCCGGCATTGAAACCAAACCAACCTACCCAAAGTAATCCGGCACCAATTACAACATAAGTAATATTGTGAGCTGGTATCGCATGTCCTTTATAATCACGACGTTTTCCTAACATAATAGCTGTTACTATAGCGGCGACTCCGGCATTGACATGCACAACAGTACCTCCCGCAAAATCTAACGCTCCTAATTTAAACAACCATCCATCTCCAGACCAAACCCAGTGTGCAACCGGATTATAAATAAAAAATGTCCAAAAAATTGAAAACAAAAGAAAGCCTTTAAAATTAATACGCTCAGCAAAAGCTCCTACAATTAATGCAGGCGTTATCACAGCAAACATTCCCTGAAACATTATAAAAACAATGTGAGGAATTGTTCCAATTGAACTTCCATCCGCAGCTAATTGTGAGTGCGAAATAAAGTATGGACTTAAATCATTAACTCCAATATTATTCAAAAAAGCCCAATCGAATCCACCAATAAATGGCTTAAGAAATTCGATAGAGTTAGACCCAAATGCATTGCTGTATCCAACAACAACCCACTCAACACTTATTACTGCTACGAGAATAAATACTTGCATAAACACGTTTAACACGTTTTTGCGACGAACCAAACCTCCATAAAACAAAGCAAGGCCAGGAATGGACATTAACAAAACAAATGCTGTTGCAACAATCATCCAAGCCGTATCACCAGTGTCAATTTTTGGAACAACTGTTTGAGCTGAGATTGCAGAAGCAATCAACAAGAAAAAAGCGGTGAGAAATAATATATTTTTTTTCATCTTTAATACCTTTTAATATTACATATTTGTATTACTGAGTTATTTATTGAAAAGTGCATCAGGTCCCGATTCTTTTGTTCGGATACGGAATGTCTCTTGAATATCATAAACAAAAACTTTTCCATCGCCAGTTTCACCTGTCCAAGCAGAATTAAGTACTGCATTTACGGTCTTTTCAGCATTTTGGTCGCGTACAACAATAGAAATCATACGGCGCTGAATATAACCAGACTTAAAAACTTGCCCACGAACGACTTGTTCTTCGGTCGATTTTCCCAAACCAGTAATGTCCCAATAAGAGAACCAGTCGATTCCGGCATCATATAATGCCTGTTTTACATCTTCAAATTTTGATTTTCTGATAATTGCTTCAATTTTCTTCATTTTTTTTAAGTTTTAACAATGAACTAATTGTTTTAAAATTACTTTCTTTTAAATGTGTTTTTACAACGTAATACCTGCAACAAAAAATGCATTGCCAGAGTAAGGATTTGCTGAAAGAATACCATAAACCGGAAGACTGAATTTGTCTGTTATAGCAATAGATTTGCTCACCTTGATACCTACGTTGGTAATTCCAAAACCTGTAGTACCATAAACCATTGCACTTTCGGTAAGCGAAGCACCCAAAAAGACTTTTGCGTTAGCAGTAATTGGATAGCTTAATTCTGCATAAGTTGAAAATGCATTTTTTCCAGTCGAGAGTGTATCGGCTCCAGCAAAGAAGGTGTTTACTGAAGCAATGATTGGGAAAGACTCACCACCTGCATACGCTAATGTTGCTTCAAACATGTGATCACCACCTTTGCTATATTTGAAATAACTGTTGTTAAATCCCCAGTTGTAATCAGTTAAGGTCAATGACAATGCGCTTGAAAATGCGTAAGTTGCATACAAATCTACTTCCTTTACGTTCCCAAGAAAGCTACTTGAAGCCCATGTTCCAACAGTCAAACCACCTGTATTGAAAGATACATAAGGTTGGATATTTGGAGTTCCTTTTGTAGCTTCTTGTGGAACACCACGCCAAACATAAGAACTTACAATATCAGCTCCTGTTGAAAAACCTTGTGCTTTTACGCTCGTTGTCGCTAAAACTGCAATCACAAAAATTGCTAAAACTTTAATCTTTCTCATACCTTAAAAAATTTAATTGTTGTTTTTATAATAAATTGTTTCTTAACTGACTTGTCATATATCATATAGATATATATATCGAATAATGCGTGACATAATGTTTTTAATACGTTGCAAAAATAATCATAATGTCATTGTTGTGGAATAATTAATATCATAAAGATAGTATTATTTTGAGTGTATTCGCATAATGTTACTTATATATTATAATTGCTTTCAATATAAAATCTATAATGCATATTTACTTTCATATTGACATGATGAAGTATAAATTATTTCTAAAAAAAATAGTATATTAAATGAGTTGAATGAATGAAACTGATATACAAATTGTTAATTAAAGCGGTGAAGGCAAAAAAACGTATTCAAATTAAATCTCAAATAAGCTATTTTAAATTTTCGGAAGGATAATTTAAGCCAATTCCTGAATTAAGTAATGAAAACAAAATAATGTCTTATTTCTTAAAAAGGATAATCCATATAGTTAAACATAGTGACATAGTATTCACATAGGAATAAAAACAAGCAAAAGAGCAAACAAACATAGGGTCACATAGTCTCGTTAGTGCATTTAAGTGTGCTATGTCTTCGAAAAAAACTCTGTGTTTCAATTCCACTATGTTTAACTAAGTACTAGGAATAAAATAATGTCCTATATTTCGAGAAAAAACAAAAAGAATGGAACGCGGATAAACGCTGATATAGCGGATTTAAAAACGGATTTTAATTTCGACAAGCCGAATTGATTTTCAATAACTTATGAATTATCAGTCATGCTTGCATGACTGATATCTGTTTTTAATACATACAAATTTAATCCGTCTTTATCCGTAAAATCCGTAAAATCCGCGTTCTATTCTTTTTTTATAAATACGACATTATATTCTGTACACTACTTATGTGGTTGAAAAAACACAACTTTTAATTATTCGTACTACTTATATTGGAGATACAAAACAAAAAAACGCCCGGGAATCCCGGGCGTTATAGAATACGCATAAATAAAAAATGATGATTATTTTTCCAACCGTTTCATAGCTTCAATAGTATTTTCTCTGCTTCCAAAAGCAGAAAATCGTACGTATCCTTCACCACTTGCGCCAAATCCGGCACCAGGAGTGGTAACGATATTCTTTTCTTTCAATAAATAATCGAAATATTCCCAACTGCCCATGCCTACGGGTGCTTTGGCCCAAACATAAGGCGCATTCACACCACCAAAAATTGTATAACCGGCTTTTAATAATCCTTCGCGAATGATTTTCGCATTTTCTGTGTAAAAATTAATTAACGCTTGCACCTGCAATTTACCTTCAGGACTATAAGTTGCCTCGGCTGCACGTTGCACAATATAAGATGTACCATTAAACTTTGTACACTGGCGACGATTCCATAGTTTGTTCAAAGCAACAGGTTCTCCGCTTTTGGTATATCCCATCAATTGCTTTGGCACAACTGTATATCCACAACGGGTTCCGGTAAATCCAGCTGTTTTCGAAAAACTACGGAATTCAATTGCTACCTCTTTTGCACCTTCTATTTCATATATGCTATGAGGCACGTTTTCTTCAGTAATAAATGATTCGTAAGCAGCATCAAAAAGTAAAATTACTTTATTGGCCTTAGCATATTCCACCCAAACGGCCAATTGTTCTTTAGTCAATGTAGTACCTGTAGGATTATTCGGATAACATAAGTAAACCAAATCCACCTTCTCGGTTGGAAGTGCCGGAACAAAATTATTGTCGGCATTGCACGACAAATAAACCAGATTAGTCCATTCGCCAGTTACCGATGGTTCTCCTGCACGACCCGCCATGGCATTAGTGTCCACATAAACCGGATAACTTGGATCGGTAATGGCAACTCGATTGTTTACATCAAAAATATCGCCGATATTGCCTGTATCGCTTTTGGCACCATCGCTTACAAATATCTCATCTTCCTCGATATTGATTCCTTTACTTGTAAAATCGTTAATTACTATAGCTTCTCTCAAAAATGCATATCCCTGTTCCGGACCATAACCTCTGAAAGTTTCAGCATTTCTTTGTTCGTCTGCCGCTTTAATCATCGCATCCACCGAAGCATCGGGCAAAGGAAGACTTACATCTCCAATTCCCATGCGGATAATTGGGGCAGTTGGATTCGCCTCTTTATGTTGTGTAATGCGTTTTGCAATTTCCGAGAATAAATAAGTTGCCGGAATTTTTAAGAAATTTTCATTAATTTGTGCCATATCTTAGTTTGTAGTTTTTAGTTTATAGTTAACGGTTTATAGTTAACGGCTTGTAGTTAATTAATAATCAACAGTATAGTCGGAAGTTTTTTATTACCATTAACTATATACCATATACTTCTTTATATTTCTCCTTCAAATACAGTGGTTGCTCCACCAGTAAGGTATACATGATTGTCAAATGCATTCCATTCTATTGTCAATTCACCACCAAGTAATTGAACAGTCGTTTTTCTGGCACACAATCCATTTAAAACTCCGGCTACCACAGCAGCACAAGCCCCTGTACCACACGCCATTGTTTCACCTGAGCCACGTTCCCAAACACGCATATTCATTTTGTCGCCCGATAGAATTTCAACAAACTCCACATTTGTGCGACGGGGAAAAATCGGGGCATTTTCGATTAACGAACCTATTTTTGGTAGGTTTAGTTTATCAATGTCTTTTGTAAATATCACTGTATGAGGATTCCCCATTGACACGCAAGTGATTCTGTATTGAATGGGTGCTTTGAACACTACAGATTCATTAACTACATTTGGTTTATTAATTGTAGTGGGAATTCGGCTTGATTCCAATATTGGCTCACCCATATCCACCGTCACACTTTCCACCAATTTGTCATTGCCCAAAAAGAGTTTCAGCTTCATTATTCCAGCCAATGTTTCGAGCGTTAAGTCGGTTTTATCAGTCATTCCTTTATCGAAAACATATTTACCGATGCATCGTGAAGCATTTCCACACATTTCCGATTCAGAACCATCTGCATTAAACATCCTCATACGAAAGTCGCAATATGTCGAAGGCAGTATCAACACCAACCCATCGGAACCGATGCCTTTGTGACGATCGCTCCAACGTATGGCAAATTCTTCAGGATTTTCAATTTGTTCAACAAATCCGTTTATGTAAATATAATCGTTACCGATTCCATGCATTTTAGTGAATTTCATACTGTTATGTTATTATCTGTTAGTCAGATTGGTTTAAATAATTTGCAAATATAAGCAGAATGAAAGTTCAAATCATGAATTATAAACAATTGTATCCAAATAAAACGATCAAATATCAATATAGTTCATTTTCATTAGAACGAATTACATATTCACATTTTTTTATGCATATTTATTTCAAAACGTCATTTTGAAGGGTCGAAACAGTAAGAATTAATGTAAAAATATCAAATAACTGTTTAAGTCAACTCCCAAATTGATATTTATTAAAATTTAAAAGAGTTCGCTAGCGGGTTGACCCGATAAACTAATAATAATTAGATTTGTTGTAACATTAAAAAAAAAGGAAAAATAGAATTAACAAGGACAATTAAAAAGGAAAAATTATGACTAATGGAAAAATTAAAGAATTGTCGCCGGTATATGCAGAAGAACTACTTAAAATTTTAAAAGTACGATTTGAAAAAAACATGAGCCGCCATAAAGAATTGGATTGGGCTAAAATAAAAGAAAAGTTGGATGCCAATTTAGAAAAACTTTGGTCGTTAAATGAAATGGAAGTTTCCGGTGGCGAGCCTGATGTTGTAGGAATGGATGAGATTACGGGCGAATACATTTTCTATGATTGTTCTGCAGAAAGCCCCAAAGGCAGGCGAAGTATTTGTTACGATCGAGAGGGGCTCGATTCAAGAAAAGATTTTAAACCAAAAGATAGTGCTATAGATATGGCAAATTTTATGGGCATTGAGCTACTCACAGAAGAAGAATATAGAGGATTACAAGAACTGGGAAACTTCGATTTAAAAACATCCAGCTGGGTGAAAACACCTGTTGAGATAAGGAAACTTGGTGGTGCTATTTTTTGCGATTACCGATACGAAATTGTTTTTAAATATCACAATGGAGCTGATTCCTATTATGTTGTCAGAGGATTTCGTGGCTCGCTAAGGGTGTAAACAGCAATTATTACAAGAAACAAAAGCCCCTTGTTACAAAATAACGAAGGGCTTTTGGTTGTTTTGTTATAAAACTTATTTATTTTCTAATAATTCTTTGACTTCCCTATCTAATACAGGCAAGTAGCGATTCACTATTAACCAGATTACATCTTCGGAAACACTGTCATAGCAGTGAATTATTCGATTTCGAGTATCTACTATTTTGCGTGAATCAGTAATTTCGATCTCCTGTTCGTTTTTCAAAAGCCTGTCCATTGCTTCACCAATTATCTCAATATTGCGTTCAATGGCTTTTCGCGTTTTCAAGTCCTTTTAAAAAGCGAAGAAATCACTTTCAACTGGTAAGAAATCATAGATTTCAGCAATTGCTTGTTCAATATCACTGAGGCAGGCAAATTTATCAAAGCACTTCTTATTCTCCATATAGCAGAGCTTTTGACTGGTCAATATTCTTTCGTAAATATAGATTTTTTATCGCTTTATTTTCCAATAAAGCAATTTTACGTTGAAAAAGATCTTGCAAAGCAAACTTCAAATTAAAATGATTATCGGCATAAACCATCGGATCAATTGAATCAATATCCACGATTAAATCAATATCACTCTTAGCATTAAAATGCTTTGTCAGCACGGATCCAAACACGTACAATGACTTCAAGTTATATTGCAAACATAAGTCGTTAATAGCTTTTTATACTGGTCAATATACATAGTTTTCTGTTTATAATACAAACACTTTGCAAATACACATACTTGTAACCAAAATACAAAACTACACTAGCGAAGATTTTAAATATTGAAAAAAGCCCCTCGTTAAAAAATAACGAAGGGCTTTTATCTTTCATCCCCGTTTAGGGTTTGAGTGTTTTTTTAAACTACATAGGTTGTAGAAGCGGTATCTCCGCCACGTCCAGTCCAGTTGGTGTGGAAAAATTGTCCACGAGGCTTGTCAATGCGTTCGTAAGTATGTGCTCCAAAGTAGTCGCGTTGAGCTTGCAGCAGGTTGGCAGGCAAGCGTTCGCTGCGTAGTCCGTCGAAGTAACACAATGCGGAAGTCAAAGCAGGTACAGGTACGCCATAAGTCAATGCTGTAGCACAAACCCTACGCCATCCGGCCTGAGCCTTTTCAACAATATCTTTGAAATGAGGATCCAACAAAAGGTTTTCGAGTTCCGGATTTTTGTCAAAAGCTTTTTTGATATCACCCAAAAACGTAGAACGAATAATGCAACCACCACGCCACATCAAAGCAATGCCACCATAGTTCAGGTTCCATTTATATTCGCTGGCAGCTTCCATCATTAGGTTGTAACCTTGTGCATACGAAATAATTTTAGCCCCGAACAAAGCATCTTTCAAATCGGAAATCATTTGCTTTTTGTCGCCTGAGAATTTAGCTTCAGGTCCGCTGATTACTTTCGAAGCTTTTACGCGTATGTCTTTTTGAGCCGACAAACAGCGTGCAAATACCGATTCGCCAATCAAGGTCAATGGAATACCAAGGTCGAGAGCCGTAACCCCAGTCCATTTTCCTGTTCCTTTTTGTCCTGCTGTATCCAGAATTTTT
Organism: Paludibacter sp.; assembly: GCA_010365115.1. Taxonomy (GTDB): domain Bacteria; phylum Bacteroidota; class Bacteroidia; order Bacteroidales; family Paludibacteraceae; genus Paludibacter. The sequence goes on along the minus strand of JAAFGX010000041.1, from coordinate 15,460 downwards.
TCTACCAATGGAGAACCATCTTCGTCTTTTACAGCTAAAATATCGCGTGTAATTTCAATCAGATACGAATCCAGATCGCCTTCGTTGTAGGTTTTGAAAACATCGTGCATTTCGTCTGCGCTCAATCCCAACAAGTCTTTCATAACCTGATAAGCTTCGCAAATAATCTGCATATCGCCATATTCAATTCCATTATGAACCATTTTCACAAAGTGACCGGCTCCACCTTCGCCAACCCAGTCGCAGCAAGGAGTTCCGTCATCAACTTTAGCAGCTACTGCCTGGAAAATTTCTTTCACAGCAGGCCATGCAGCAGGCGAACCACCCGGCATCATGGAAGGTCCGAGAAGTGCACCTTCTTCGCCACCCGAAACACCTGTACCAATATACAATAAACCTTTGCTTTCAACATATTTACAACGACGAATGGTGTCAGGAAAATGCGAGTTACCACCATCAATAATTATATCACCTTCTTCCAAATGAGGAATTATCAGTTCAATAAAATCATCTACCGGTTTACCTGCTTTTACAAGCATCATTACTTTACGCGGTTTTTCCAACGAATCGCATAATTCTTTGATAGAATGTGCTCCGATAAAGTTTTTACCGGCACCACGACCTGCCATAAATTCGTCAACCCGAGCTACTGTTCGGTTGAAAACGCCAACAGTAAAACCTTTACTTTCCATGTTCAATACCAGGTTTTCGCCCATTACGGCCAACCCGATTAATCCGATATCTGCTTTTTGTTTCATAATAAGACCCCTTAATCCCCTAAAGGGGAAATTTTTAGTTAGTATTAATTGTTTAACTCATTCATTTTTTTATATATTCTTCAAAGATCAAGTCTTAAAGCCCCTTTTAGGGGGTTGGGGGTCGGTCATTTAAATCCCAATTCTTTAAGTTTATTCAACGTAATATCGCTCACATTCTTCGCATTTATTGTATATGCTGGAAATTCCCTGCGCGTTGGGTAATCGCCACGAAGTTGTTCGAACAGAGTAATATCCTTTCTTAAATCTGAATCGTCATTCCGAATATCATAAGTATGCAAAATGGCTTTTGAAATAATTTCCTGTTCATTTAAACCAGCACCATCAATTTCTATAACAGGATTCAACGGAGATTCAACCCCTGTGGGTTGCCAGTTTTCCAAACCAAGTCCAAAATAGTTACTGATAGCATGTACGCTCATTTGAGTTCCTGTTGCTTTTCCGTCTTTGGAGTAACCTGCAATATGCGGTGTGGCTAAATCGGCCAAATCCAATAATTCTAAATCCAAATCCGGCTCATTTTCCCAACAATCGCACACAAAACCGGAAAGTTGTCCCGATTTTAAAGCTTCCTTAACGGCATTGGTCTCAATCACTTCACCTCTACAGGAATTAATAAGAACAGGTTTGCGACTCAATGAGTTTAAGAAAGCTTCATTTCCCAAATGAAATGTGGCATCTTCGCCTTTCATATTCAATGGAACATGCAAAGTAATGATATCTGCTTGTTGCTGAACAGTTTCCAAACTCACAAACTTTTCGGAACCTTCGGCACGTTCCCGAGGTGGATCATTCAGCAATACTTTCATACCAAAGATTTCACATATATGCGCCACTTTACTTCCTACATTCCCTACTCCCACTACACCGATGCATTTTTCACACAGGTTCCAACCTTTTCGCTCAGCCAACACCATTAATGTTGAAGCAATATATTGCTCCACCGATTTAGAATTGCAGCCGGGAGCATTTGTCCATTTAATTCCAGCAGCATCGCAATAATCAGTATCAATATGGTCGTAACCAATGGTTGCCGTAGCAATAAACTTTACCGATGAACCGGCGAGCAATTTTTCATTGCAGATAGTTCGGGTACGAGTAACAATCGCATCGGCATCTCTGGCTATTTCCGGAGTTGTTTTTGAACCCGGCAAATAAACAACGTGGGCAACATTTTCGAATGCGCCTTGTATGTACGGTATTTTGTCGTCGATAATTATTTTCATCAATTCATTTACTATTTAACCATTTACCATTTACTATTTATTGCCATTATTGAAAACGGTAAATAGTAAATGAAGAAATGGCAAATAAAAAATTAGTATTTAAACCTATCCTTAAACGCCCACAATCCCAAAGCAGGATTAGAAATATAGAATATCTCTTCTCCATCGGGCATAATATTGAAACCATCACGTAGTTTGGTTGGATCGTATTTAGCTGTTACTTCGTCAATATCGGCGTAGTTAAATCCAACACTTTCTATTTCTGTCTGTGTCAGGTTTTCAGTTCCTTTTCCCGGACAATATGTTATACTGAAACGGCCTTCGGAAGAACCATGAATCAAATGTGCAGCTGCACTCAGGTTATTCCTCAATTCTTCGTTATCGTCACAGGCTTTTAAAGTCGCTGGAGTTCCGAAATAACCGTATTTTCTAATCAAGCGGTCTATTTCTTTGTCCTCGCCAAACTCTTTTAGCGCTGGAGCTAAAACAATCAATTCTCCGTTATCGTCAATTGCCATTCGTGTACGGTAAATAGATTTATTACCCAACCAAGTGCTTTTGAATTCTGTAGGATCGAGATACACAACTACTTTTTTCAATGGTTTGTCCAACATTTCGAAGTTTACCAACAAAGCCAGTTTAGCAGCTTTATCGAACACTTCAAAATCGTCGCCTATATATAAACCACGGCATTTAATCTTACCATCGGTTTTATCCAACCCAACAACGGTTTGAACATAGACGATAGGCAAATTATTGGTAAAATGTTCCGAAGCATAATTAAAAATCCTGCGAACAGGCGTGTCAGCATGTCCCATCATACGTTCCATTCCGTAAGCAGCACCCACAAAGTGACTTTTATTGATTCCTTCCACTCCACCTGTTCCAACAAAAATATTCTTGTTGTAATTAGCCATACCAACCACTTCGTGGGGTACTACTTGTCCAATAGAAAGAATTAAATCGAATTTTCCTTCCAACAATAGTTTATTAACCTGAGCAGGCCAAGGGAAATCCACTGCACCACCCGAAACTTCTTTTACAAATTCGGCTGGTACAATTCCAACCGTCACCACATCATTGCGCCAGTCGTGTTCTCGAATGAGCGAAGCAGGCATCGAACCGAACATGTGTGAAATTTGATGAGTGGTCATCGGAGTGTGCGTGCCCAAAGCCGGTAAAACATCAGTAAGTGCTTCCCGGTAATACTGCCAAGTAAATTCGGTAAGTTCGCCAGCACGACTTGGCAAACGTGTATAATCAGGAGGAATAGCAAGCACTTTGTGCTTTTTTCCCATTTTTTCAAATGCTTCAAAAAGACCTTTTTTCAAGTCTTCGGCATTGAGTTCCAGTTCTGTTGAACCAATTGAGTAATACATCATATATTTACTATTTTTTCATTTACCATTTACTATTTAAAACCAAAAAACTGACTAGTTTTCATTTAGCATTTACTATTTTCCTTCATTTGAGTCTTTTTTGGGAGAGTTCAGTTTTTTCTTCATTGTGGTTATTGAGCTCACAATGATTTTCGACAATTCATGATTCTCTTTCATCAAATCGTCTATTAAATTTGCTTTTACTTGTCCTGATTCAATAATTAATTCTAACCAATACATTGTTTCATCCAATTCCTCTTCAACCATTTTCAATTTGTTGAGAAAATCCTTATCAGATTTACCCAAACATGCAGACCTATAATTTGCTCCTGGTGAAGTTCCCGAACGAATAATTTGATTCCCTAAAGTTTTACCAGTTATATTATTGGGAAAACCCTCCGAGAGTTTAATAATTCTTAAAGCAAAACCCTTTAATCTCTTTTTTAATTCATCTGCTGTCATACCAGAAATGGTAAATAGTAAATAAAAAAATAGCAAATGAATTTATCGTTTCACTCTCGCATTTCCACCCCAGATACTCCAGATTTGTTCTTCGTCAGCAGGTTGTGCATAGTCGGTCAAAAATGTGGTTGCAAGTGCACCTGAAGCCCAGCCAAATTGTGCCCATTGTTCAGATTCCCAACCTTTGAGAATGGCGTAAAGCATACCGCCCACAAATCCGTCGCCACCACCAATACGGTCGAGAACATTAATTTTGCGAGGTTCAATAACATTCCAAGTATCGCCATCAAGCATAATAGCACCCCAAAGATGTTCGTTGGTGCTGATTACTTGACGCAATGTGGTGGCATAAACAGAGGCATTAGGGAAAGCCTGCTTAACTCGACCAATCATACCTTTGAAACCATCAATTTCGGCTTCAATCCCTTTTCCACCGGCTTCGGGGCCTTTTATTCCCAAACAAAGTTGAAAATCTTCTTCATTACCAATTAAAATATCAGCAATAGAAGCAATTTCAGTAAAAATATCACGTAATTCTTTATCGCGACCTTTCCAAAAAGATGCACGGTAATTTAAATCGAACGAAATGCGTGTTCCTGTTTTCTTAGCATAACGAGCCAGTTCCAGACAGAAATTACTTGTCTCGGCTGACAAAGCGCCAATTAAACCTGATAAGTGTAGAATCTGAACACCTTCTTTTATAAAGATACGTTCTAAATCGAAATCTTTTACATTCAACGTACGTCCAACTTCACCGGCACGGTCGTTTAACACACGTGGTCCGCGACTGCCAAAACCACTGTCAGCAATATTAAACTGGTGACGATAACCCCATGGATCTCCTTGTGCCACTTCTGGTCCTTCATAATCCATGTTTCGACTACGCAAGTCGGCTTTGATTAATTGAGCAATCGGACTGTCTTTTACAAATGTGGTAAGAACTTTTACTGGTAGTCCAAGGAATGATGAAATACTAGCCACGTTAGTTTCAGCACTTGAAGCCTGCATTTCGTACAGGTGACTGCTATGAACTGGTTGACCATTAACTGGAGTAATACGAACTCCCATACTGGTTGCGACCATCAGGGAGTATTTGCAATCTTTTCTTAGTGTTATCATAATAATTAGAAGCCCCCTAACCCCCTAAAGGGGGAATTTTCGGCAGGCGATTTTAAAAGTTATACAATATATTTTAATTTCAATCTCAAATTCCCCCTTTAGGGTGTTAGGGGCTTGTTTCTAAAAAAGCGTTCTTGATATTCCCAGTTCTAGTCCCCGCAATTCGGCCATACCACGAAGCATGCCTATAGCAGAGTAACCCGGATTAGTTTTTTTGTGCAAATCGTCCAACATTTGATGTCCGTGATCTGGTCGCATTGGAATGTTGCGCTTATAAGTATATTGAACAACAAGCAATGCTTTCATGGCTTCATACATATCCACATCGCCTTCCAAATGGTTATCTTCGTAAAAATCGCCTTCATCATTACGATGGGTACTGCGAAAATGCACATAATACAATCTTTCGCCAAATTCGCGCAACATGGACGTCAAATCATTGGTTGACGAAACTCCAAAAGAACCGGTACACAAACAAATTCCGTTTGCTTTGCTTGGAACAGCTGCAAAAAGTTTCCGAACATCTTCGGCTGTACTCAAAATACGGGGTAAACCAAGAATTGCACGCGGAGGATCATCGGGATGAATTGCCATTTGAATACCAACCTCATCGGCGACATGAGTAATTTCATTTATGAAATAAAATAAATTATTTCGCAATTGATCTTCATTAATATCTTGATACGTATTCAATGCTGTTTGAAATTGCTCCAACGAAAAGCTTTCTTCCGCACCCGGAAGTCCGGCTATCATATTGCGGGTCAACTTTTCCTTTTCAGCTTCGCTCATATCATCAAAACGTTTTTTAGCTTTCGAAATCTGATCTACAGTATAATCCTTTTCTGCATGAGGACGTTTCAGAATATATAAATCAAAAGCTACAAATGCGGCCATTTCGAAGCGTAGTGCTTTTGAGCGATCGGGCATTTCATAAGCCAAATCAGTACGTGTCCAGTCCAGAATTGGCATGAAGTTATACGTCACAATACGAATATCGCATTCTGCCAGATTTCTCACTGTTTGCTTATAATTATCGATATATTCTTTATAATTCCCAGTTCGTTTTTTAATATCTTCATGTACAGGAACACTTTCCACTACCGACCATATTAAACCGGCTTCTGCAATCATTCTTTTTCGGTATAAAATTGCTTCTACCGTCCAAACTTCACCATTTGGTATTTGGTGTAATGCCGTCACAATATCAGTTGCACCAGCCTGACGAATGTCCCATAATGATACAGGGTCATTCGGACCGTACCATCTCCACGATTGTTTACATAAATGCATAATCTTATTTACCCCTAACCACTAAAGGGGAATGAAGCATGTCCATTCTCATTTAGATAAATCAAAGGATTTTTTTAATAAAAACTTATATCTACTTTTATAAATTAACTTTCACAACTCTTATTCCCCTTTAGGGGTTAGGGGTTCTTAAATACAAAATGCGTCAAAACCACCATCAATAACAGTGAGTGTTCCTGTTACAAATTTGGAGGCATCGCTTGATAACCAGTGAAGTGTACCAAATAATTCATCTGCTTCTCCTAAACGACCAAATGGCGTATGAGCAACAATTGATTTTCCTCTCGGAGTTGGAGTTCCATCAGGATTTGTCATTAACGCACGGTTTTGCTCAGTTAAGAAAAAACCAGGAGCCATTGCATTAACCCGTATTTTTTCGCTGAATTTGCTTGCCATTTCAGTAGCCAGAAATTTTGTAAAGTTTGTTACAGCAGCTTTAGAGGCACCGTAACCAACCACACGTGTCAAGGGACGAATAGCCGATTCAGATGAAATATTAATAATACTTCCTTCTTTTTGATCAACCATAATTTTTCCAAATACCATACATGGCAATACGGTTCCAAACAAGTTCAGATCCACCACTTTTTCAAATGCATCAATTTGAAGATCGAAAATTGTTTGGTCAGGACCAATTGTTGCACCTGCCATATTACCACCAGCGGCATTTACTAAAATGTCAATTCTACCAAAAGCAGCAACAATATCCTTTGCATTTTGTTGCAATGCTTCTTTGTTAAGAACATCAGTATTTAGATAAAGCGCTTCACCACCTTTTGACTTGATTTCCTCAACTAATGAGACACCTGCATCTGCTCTATCTAAAACAACAACTTTACAGCCTTGTTCAGCCATATATTCAGCCATTCCACTACCCAGGATACCGGCACCACCAGTGATAACAATCACTTTACCTTTTACATCGAATAAGTTTTTCATTTTCTTTTGTTTTTATGACCCCTAACCCCTAAAGGGGAATTTAGTTCCTTTCGTCTCATAATTTATAATACAGGTAGAAATTACTATTTTCTTTTCCCCTTTAGGAGTTATGGATCGTTTTTATAAATTAAACAACCGTTTTAAATGACGATCGTAAATATTTTCTTCAACACAAGAGCCAATCACTTCAGAGTATTTTTCTAATAAATCCGCATAGTTTTTACCCATTTCAGCTGCAACTTTATATGCCACATGAATTAATTGGCGGAAATTTGGATTGTAATCGGGATGTCCAGGAATATGACGAAGCGTATTTGCATATTTTTCACCAGTCCAACTATTTACTTCTTCTACTGAAGGTAGTTTTGTATCATCGATATCAATTACATCAGCATATGGAGCACACAATTCATCTTTACGGCCAATTGAATGTTCGTAAATGTATTTTGCTGCTACCAACGCATCGTCACCCGCAATGGCCAATCCAATTACTTCTTCGAGCCAGGTGGTACCGGCAGTTTTTACATGCAATCCTTTATCGTATTTCTTAATTACTAGAGCCATAACCGGATAAATAGAAAATTTATCGCTACCTGAATGAATACTCAATTTCAATTCTTCGGGCAGTCCAAATTCTTTAATCGCAAAGTCAATCACCAATACATCTTCTTCAAATTCTTTTGCAAACTGGTCAACATCACCAGTATAATCTACTCCTTTATTGAAACGGCCAGTAAATTTAGGAGCAATGGTCTGAGCCGGAACGCCTTTATCAGCAAGCATTTTTAAAATAAACAACAATTCTACCGGAGTCTGTGGTGTTTCCACTTCGTCCATCGAAACTTCTGTAATAAAGTTACCTTTACCTTTTTTCTTTACAAGGAAATTGTAAATATCGGCTGCTTGTTGTGTTGCAGCTAAAAATTTTGCAGCAATTTGGTGCAATAATTCTTCAGTAACAACGATAGGACGTTCGATACCTTGAATCATCAAATTTCCGATATATTTCTGGCTAGAAGATACAAATTCATTTACCTCTGCCTCTTTGCTTTCTTTGCCAATGAATGAGGCCACATCAAGCGTAAAAAAGTCAGAAGAATTCACAAATGCAGCTACATTGCTTAAATTAATGTGATCGGCATCCACAAAGTATTTTCCTTTATAACCTAGTTTAGCCACTGCCTCATCAGCTTCTATACGTACATCTCCTGGATGGGTGTGAACATAGGTGTGCTCGCGATTCGATTTGTTCCAAACCGGACTAATATCCAAACCGGATTTATTTGCTTTCATAATTGCTCTAAGTTGAGCTTCGCCCTGATGCGAAAAGCGGTCGCCTGTACCAAAACTGAATTTCCCTAATTTCACGGTGTTAATATTTAATAATTAATTGCCCCTAAGCTTTATGAATACAACCAAAATTCTTTTTTAAAACTATTGTTTAATTGAAACGTTACAGTAAGAAAATTAGTTTAAAGCAGCCCTGTAAATCCCCTGAAGAGGTACTTTAAGAGAGCTATTAATGGATTTAGTGAAAAATTGAACTAACATAAACTCATAAAATTGAATTGCTTGTAAATTTTTGTTAGATATGAGTTTTAATTAATCCATTTTATTCTATAATAAATTCAAAATTATTCGCTAAAATTCATATAATCTTCAATATTTTCCTTGAGCAATATGTCTATTGGCACGTAATTTATTTTTTTTACTTCCTGCCTGAAAATTAGCTCCCGACACATATCACGAACAGTGAAAAACCCTTGTTTCTCTGGGCGTTGAGCAATCAAAATGTTTATTACTCCTTTTTGCAGATATTCCACATTCGTTTTTAGCAAGTCGTAACCAATTAATCGTATTTTTTCCTGTCTCAATGAAACTAGATGATTTGCCAACCGGTGAACTTTTGAATTAAAAGTAATAGCCGCTTTTATATTAGAATGCATTGCAAATATATTTTCGAGTACTTTAAAATTTGAGTCCTCATCATCATTTTTTAATTCTACATTAATAATTTGGTAAATACCCGAAAGACCATTCTGGTGAAAATAATTTATAAAACCGTTGTAACGAGAAATGGTTTGATTAGAAACTGAACCTTTTCGTTGAGTTCTGATAATCATTATCTGGCTTCCTTCTGACAATGAACTTAGCAATAATTTTGCTGCAATATAACCGCTTTGGAATGAGTTTTGACCATAATAAGTCAGATAATTTGCTTCAGGAATCAAGGAATCGATAAATGAAAATGGGATATTACGATTGGTTAGTTTATCGGTAAATACAATTGATTCTGCTTTGAAAATTGGGGCTAAAAATACTGCATCAACTTCTTTCTCAAGAATTTTATTTGACACTTCAATAAATGAATTCACATCGTATTGGTTGAAAAAGTTTTTTTCTATCAACACATTATGGTGTACGAAATCTAGAGCGGCACTATCAAATCCTTTATCAACACTTTCCCAATAATCTTCTGATTGATAAGTTGGTATCATGCACACAAACCTATATTGTTTTTTTGAAGCTAATGATCGGGCAAAAAGATTGGGCGTATAATTCATCTGTTCTAATACCTTTGTTACGGCATCGCGACTCTTTTCGGAAACATCGCCCCTATTATGAAGTACACGATCTACAGTTCCTTCGGATACACCTGCTAAAGTAGCAATGTCTTTTATTCGTATTTTTGTGGCTAAATCACTCATTTACTTCGAAAATTAATATCCCGTGTGCGAACACAGTATTATTTTCTTACAAAAGTAATACATATTTTGAATGTGCAAAACTTTTTTATAGTTGTGTGCGAACACGGTAACTATTGGATTGTGTAAATTACCAAAGTATTTTGCTGATATACTTATACTTAATTGTTAATTTATTGAAAAAGAAATATATAAAATTATTCAAAAGAAATACTTTTTAAATAGTTTTATTATAAACGTAAATAACTCCCTGAAATTCATATTGAAAATATTGCAATTTTTACGTTATTTGATAATTATGGTGATAAATTTGATTTACATATCCTCTGTTAAATAAAATTAAATATAATATGTGTGACATTTTTAAATAAATTATTTCGTTTGGTAATTAAAAATAATATTCTACCTTTGTGTGCGCACACGGAAATCACACTGCCTACTCTTTTTACAAAGTTATTGTTCTGTTATTCAATAAAACATAATCATTTTAATGAATAAAGAATTCTTTACATAAAACTTGTATGGATTTAACAATAATTCTATTTCAAACAAAACAGATAAATATTAAATAATCCTGAGATATTCACTTAATATAAGCCCTAATTATAAATATTACATATCATGAAAAACTTTTTAGATGAAAATTTTTTGTTGCAAACCGAAACTGCCCAAAACTTGTATCATAATCATGCGGCAAAAATGCCAATCATTGACTATCACTGTCATTTAGTACCATCAATGGTAGCAAACGATCATCAATTTAAAACCCTAACTGAATTATGGTTAGGTGGTGATCACTATAAATGGAGAGCCATGCGCACCAATGGTATTGATGAAGAATTTATCACTGGAAGAAACACTTCTGATTGGGAAAAGTTTGAAAAATGGGCAGAAACAGTGCCCTACACCATGCGTAACCCGTTGTATCACTGGACACATTTGGAACTTAAAACCGGTTTTGGGATTGACAAATTGCTTTCGCCAGCCACTGCAAGGGAAATTTACGATGAATGCACTGCCAAACTTCAAACTCCGGAATATTCAGCACGTAACCTAATGCGTAAATATAATGTGGAAGCTGTTTGTACAACTGATGATCCAATAGATTCACTCGAACATCATATAAAAACAAAACTGGATGGTTTTGAAATAAAAATGCTCCCCACCTGGCGTCCCGACAAAGCTATGGCAGTGGAAAATGCAGCTAACTTCAAAGCGTATGTTGATCAATTGGCTACTGTTTCCGAAACTTCTATTTCATCGTTTGATGATATGATTATGGCAATACGCAAACGTCAGGATTTTTTTGCAGAAGTAGGTTGCAAGCTTTCCGATCATGGTATTGAAGAATTTTACGCCGAAGATTATACCGAAACAGAAATAAAAAGTATTTTCAGCAAAGTATATGGAGGACAAGAACTTATACAAAATGAAATACTTAAATTCAAATCGGCCATGATGGTTATTTTTGCCGAAATGGATTGGGAAAAAGGTTGGACACAACAATTCCACTACGGAACTATCCGAAACAATAACTCACGCTTGTTTAATCAAATAGGTGCTGATACTGGTTTTGATTCAATTGGTACATTTAATACAGCTAAAGCGTTATCTAAGTTTTTAAACCGTTTGGATTCGCAAAACAAACTGACTAAAACCATTTTATACAATTTGAATCCAAACGACAATGAAATGATTGCCACTATGATTGGAAATTTTCAGGATGGAACTGTTCCAGGGAAAATCCAGTTCGGCTCAGGATGGTGGTTCCTCGATCAGAAAGATGGTATGGAAAAACAAATGAATTCGCTATCTGTGCTCGGTTTGTTGAGTCGCTTTGTAGGGATGTTAACCGATTCGCGGAGCTTCCTTTCCTACCCTCGCCACGAGTATTTCCGTCGCACACTTTGTAATTTGATAGGTAATGATGTAGAAAATGGCTTACTACCACATCAAGAACTTGAATTTATTGGTAAAATGGTAGAGGATATCAGTTACAATAATGCAAAATCGTTTTTTAATTTTTAAAAACAAACAAATATTCCAATAAATAAGTCATTTTTTGAACAAAATTATTCTTAAAATGAACTATTTTTGACCTGAATTTAAAAAAAAAGCAGTACTTTTGGTCAACCAATTATAAAAAAACATTTATTATTACAAACCCACAAAAGAACAATGAGTAAAAAGATTGTAACATTTGGAGAAATTATGCTTCGATTGGCTACTCCCGGCTTCGAACGTTTTAGTCAGGCTACACAATTTACAGCTACCTTTGGAGGCGGCGAGGCAAATGTAGCCGTATCGTTGGCAAACTACGGAATGGACACAGAATTTGTAACACGTTTACCTAAAAACGACATCGCAGATTCTTGTATCATGAATTTGCGCAAATACGGAGTTGGAACCAAAGAAATTTTAAGAGGTGGCGACCGTGTTGGTATCTATTTTCTCGAAACAGGTGCAGTTGCCCGTGCCAGTAAAGTGGTTTACGACCGTGCAAATTCTTCAATTGCTGACATTAAACCAGGGATGGTTAACTGGCGCGAAGTATTCAAAGATGCCGATTGGTTTCACTGGACAGGCATCACTCCTGCCCTTTCGCAAGGTGCTGCCGATGCATGTTTGGAAGCAATTCAAATTGCAAATGAAATGGGCGTTACAGTTTCTACTGACTTGAACTTCCGCAAAAACTTATGGAAATACGGTAAATCAGCTTCCGAAGTGATGCCTGCTTTAACTGCAGGTTGCGATATTATTTTGGGAAATGAAGAAGATGCTGAAAAAGTTTTCGGAATAAAACCTGAAGGTTTCGATGTGGCTCACACCGGTGGCGAAGTAAATGCCACAGAATTTGAATCGGTTTGTACCCAAATGATGGTTAAATTTCCACGTGCTAAAAAAGTAATTATCACACTTCGTGGTTCAATTAATGCCAATCATAATACCTGGGGCGGCGTACTCTACAGTAACGGAACTTTATATCAATCAAAACGTTACGATATCACTCACATAGTTGACCGCGTTGGAGGTGGCGACTCATTTATGGGCGGATTAATCTACGGACTACTTACATATGCAGATAGTGACCAAAAAGCGTTGGAATTCGCTGTTGCAGCTTCGTGCTTGAAACATACTATTTATGGGGATTATAACCTTGCAACCGTTCCAGAAGTGGAAGCTTTAATGGGTGGAGATGGAAGTGGCAGGGTGTCAAGATAAGACAAAACAAAAAAAAAAACCACTAAGAACCCCTAGCCCCTAAAGGGGAATTAAGTTACTATCGGTTCTGAATTTTAGTCTAAATACATTCATAATTAACAGAACAAAAGAAACAAAATTAATTAATACTAACATCTCTTCCTTCTCTTTAAGAGTTGGGGGTAATATTATTTTTATATGAAATTTTCAAAAATAGAGGTACTTACGGCTATGAAACAAACCGGTATGGTTCCGGTTTTTTACCATAGCGATATCGAAGTTGCAAAGAATGTTGTAAAAGCTTGTTACGATGGTGGTGTTCGTGTATTCGAATTCACAAATCGTGCCGATTTTGCACATGAGATTTTTGGCGATTTAGTCAAATTTGCTACAAAAGAATGCCCTGAAATGATTATGGGTATTGGTTCTATAGTTGATGCTCCAACTGCAGCATTATACATTCAATTGGGCGCAAACTTCATAGTTGGGCCATTATTTAATCCAGAAGTAGCCAAAGTGGCAAACCGTCGCCTGATACCTTATTCGCCGGGTTGCGGATCGGTTTCGGAAGTTGGTTATGCGCAGGAAATGGGTTGCGATGTATGCAAGGTTTTCCCGGGCGATGTATTGGGAACCGGATTTGTAAAAGGATTAAAAGCACCAATGCCATGGTCAAATTTAATGGTAACAGGTGGCGTTAAACCTGAAGAATCAAATTTAAAAGGTTGGTTCGATGCAGGCGTGACTTGCGTTGGCATGGGTTCAAATCTTTTTCCTGCCCACATGATGAAAGCAGGCGATTGGGCAGGAATATCAAAATTATGTAGCGACACATTAGAAATAATTAAAAAAGTTAAAAAATAAATTTATGACTACAATTGGAAAAATCAACAATCAAATGACAAAATACAGATGGACCATCTGTACTTTACTGTTTGCGGCTACTACGATTAATTATTTGGATCGTCAGGTATTGTCTTTACTTCAGCCTATTTTGGCTGATGAGTTTCACTGGTCGGATAGTGATTATGGAACAATTACATCGATATTTTCATTGGCTTATGCAATATCCATGTTATTTGCAGGAAGATTTGTTGACAAATTGGGTACAAAAAAAGGATATGCTTGGGCTATTGCAGTGTGGTCGGTGGCTGCAATGCTACATGCTTTCGCAGGTTTGGCTACCGAATGGTGGACGGGAATACCCGATGCCAAAGGACTGACAAATGCTACAGGTTCAGTTATGGCTACTATTTCAGTTGTGAGTGTAGTCATGTTTGTAATTGCACGAATTTTACTTGCTTTTGGAGAATCTGCCAACTTTCCGGCTGCAATTAAAGCAACAGCTGAGTATTTTCCAAAACGCGACCGTGCCTTTGCTACGGGAATATTCAATTCTGGAGCAAATGTAGGAGCCATTTTAGCACCGCTTACTGTTCCCTTTATGGCTGAAGCTTGGGGTTGGGAAACTGCATTTTTAGTCATCGGAGCTGTTGGGTTTCTATGGCTTGGAGCATGGCTTATTTTTTATAAACCTATCGAATCGAACAAATTGGTGAATGATGCTGAAAGAGCATACATTCATCAGGATGATGAGATGGACAAAAAAGTATCTGACGATAAAGTCAAAATAAAGAAAATGTCATTTAAAGAAGCTTTCAAGTTCAAACAAACTTGGGCATTTGCGTTTGGTAAGTTTATGACGGATGGCGTTTGGTGGTTTTTCCTTTTCTGGACTCCGGCTTATCTGAAAGCAGAATATGGCATGGCACCATCTGAAGTTGCATTGCCTATTGGAGTACTTTATACGCTCACCGTATTTGGATCTGTTTTTGGAGGAAAATTTCCAACCTACTTTATTAATAAGGGTATGAATCCTTATGCCGGGCGTATGAGAGCTATGTTGATTATTGCTTTCTTCCCCTTATTAATTTTACTTGCTCAACCTTTTGGTCATATCGCTGCATTAGGGAATTATGCTTTCTGGGTTCCAGTTCTGTTGATTGGTATTGGTGGATCAGCTCATCAAGCTTGGTCAGCTAATATTTTCACAACAGTTGGTGATATGTTCCCAAAATCGGCTATAGCAACTATTGTTGGAATTGGTGGTATGGCAGGTGGCGTGGGTTCTTTCTTTATCAACAAAGGAAGTGGTATGCTTTTCGATTATAGTTTGATTGAATGGGGCAGCAAAACTCCAGGTTATACTATTGTTTTCACCTTCTGTGCTGTTGCATATCTGATTGGTTGGATTGTTATGAAAACATTAGTTCCAAAGTACAAACCTATTCTAGTTGATTAATTTATAATAGTTTGATATTTTAAATAAATCAATAAAGAGCCCC
>JAAFGX010000040.1 GCA_010365115.1 Paludibacter sp. | reverse complement strand
CCGTAAAAACCTACTTCCCCAGAAACACTCATTCCTAAATCAAAATTCCTTTTTTTACATCAAATTTCATTTATTTATCCAAAAACAAAACCCCTCCAAACAAATAGTTTTGAGGGGTTTCTCTGTGGTCCCACCTGGGCTCGAACCAGGGACCACCTGATTATGAGATAGACAAATAGTCTTTGCATTTAATTGCATTTAGCTTCAAAGTAGCTGTTTTTCAATGTTTTATAGTTTTTTAAAAATAATTTTGTTTCATCATGTTTCATCAAATGTCAGCATTTGTTGTACGTATGTTGTACTCATTATTAAATTTTAAAAATATTGAAATGAAAGCTAGTGTAAAATTAATCCTAAAGAAGACAATTTTAAGTGATGGAACTTGCCCTATTAATCTACGAATTACTATTAATAGGAAATCGAAATTCTACAAAACCCCTTATAATGTAGCTCCTAAATTATGGAGTGAAAAAGCAAGTGAATTTACCTCAAAATCCCCAAACTTTTTACAAGCCAATCGGATCTTATATAAAATAAAACAGGATGCTTCAAAAATATTGGATATATTGATTGAGGAAGGACACGACTTTACCCTAGAATCATTTGACTCATTCTTTAGACCTGAAGAAGTTAAAAAACTAAACTTTATTGCTTATTTTGAGGAGAGAAAACTTCAATTAAAAGAATCCGGAAAAATAAGTTCAAGTAGTTCCTATCGTGATACTATTTCTGCTCTTACGAGATTTAGATCAACAATTGTAAGTTACGATTTTACAAAAATTAATTACGATTTTCTAATAGCTTTTGAATCTCATTTACGAGCTCATGACTGTAACGATGGTGGTATTGGTGTATATATGCGCAATATTAGAGCAATATATAACTCAGCAATAAAATCTAAAATTGTTTCTAGTGAATTTTATCCATTTAAAGATTATATAATTTCAAAATTGAAAACCAGTAAAGTAAAGAAGGCTTTAAGTAAACAAGATTTACAACTATTACTGGACTATGACATATCTGAAAACAAAGAAGGAGTAAAAGCTTTATATGCTTACCTATTTAGCTTTTTCTGTCGAGGCATGAATTTCACTGATTTGGCTGAGTTAAAATGGGAAGATGTTGATTTAAGCAGTTTTTCATACGTTAGAAATAAAACTGGAATAAAACTAAATGTAAAAATTCCAGATAATAAGTATATGAGAACTATTTTAAACTACTTTAAAATTTACCGCCCATTTGATACGGACTATATTTTTCCTATTTTAGACAAAGATGAAAAATTTTACACAAAAGAAGAATTGAGAGATAGAAAAAAAAGTGTTCTAAATTATTATGGGAAACTTCTCAACATTATTGCACTCCAATGTGGTATTAAAAACAAAGTGACTTTTTATACTGCTAGACACACCTTCGCAACAATATCTTTAAAAAAAGGTATCAATACCGTCATGATTAAGCAAGCCTTAGGACATCAATCTATTAAAACAACTGAAACTTATTTAGAAGATTTCAATACTACAGATTTAGATTTCACCTTTGAGAACTTAATCTAAAATTATTGGAACTTTATAATACAAAAACTTCATTTTTTATGATTGTAATTATAGTTTCTGATAACCTTATTTTTTTATAATCAGAAGGATTATCGATCCACCGTTTTTTCCTTTAAAATTTTCACAAAGAAAAAAAGAAAAAAAAGAAAGTCCTCGCATTGGTGGAGGTTTCATAATAAGTCGAGTTTTTTTGAAAAAATACTACCTCAATAGTTTTCAAGAATAGAAAGTTTGATTGTATACTAAAGAGTAATTATGGAAATGTGAGGGTGGAGATTTTTTCAAAAACCCGTAGGGCTTGAACTTTACTTTTTGAAACCGGAACTTAACTTTACTTTCTTTTTTTTATTTTTTTTCGAAGACGAGTTTTGTTGTTTACCGTTTTTCGGGGGAGTTCTTATGAAATCGGCAATAACACCCCCAAGCACCGCAGAAAAATAAATGATTGTAGCGATAGCGGAAATTATTATTTTTTCGAGGAGCGTAGTGGTGGTGTTGCGGCAATCGAACAGCCAACATAGACACGGGAATTGAGCGAAGGAACGTAGCGAAATGTAGTGGCTATGAGCGTGAAACGGCGGGGAAAAAATATAAGACAGCCGGAGGCGTACCTTGATTTAGGGCAAAGTGAGGTTTTTACCGAACGGAGCCAAACCCGATGGCGGTGCGAAGGAGCAACCGCTGAAAAAACTGAGGGCTGTAGACATAATACGGCTGGAATGCAGAGTAGCGTAGCTTGCGGAGCGAAACGGAATGAAGCGGTATTGTGGGATACAGTAGCCCGAACGAACGAAGGAAGTGACCGTGTGAAGATGAGGAACGAACAGCGGAAAAATATAGTTGTCCTGCCTTTTCGCAGGACTGCTGTATTTTTTTGTGCTGTGAAGTGTCTGTGGAACGGAGGGAAACCTAACTATTGAATTGAAAGATAGATTACTTATTATCCGAAAAAGTTCTTATAAAAATGTAAGGTTGACCGACTGTAACAGCCGAACGGAACAAAGGGAACGACCGAAGAGAGACCGCTGGATTGCCCGTGATGTTTAACGTAATGGTATTTAAAATTTCATATAATGCTGCTCAAAACAACATTTATGTCACTTGTTTGGTACGGATTACCGTTTATTTTAAATTATTAAATTCATATAAGGTAAAATCCGTTAGGTAGATGACTGATTTTGTGATGAAATAAAGAAATTGTAGCATTAAAAAAATGAAGAAAAATCTATATATAACAATTACTCCCACTTTAAGCGTTAAGAGTGTATTTATATTCTCAAAATCTAATTTTACAGTAGATAAATGAAAATTCAAGAATGAAGCAAAAAAGGAACTCAATATCACGAAAAAAATACAAAAGATTGCAACTATAATTGCGTAAGACAATGTAAATGAGAAATTTTTGAGATAATTAAATGTCCTGTTATTTAAGGTGTTAATTTCATTTCTTTTTTTAAAATCTCGAATTGATTCGTCTTCCTTTTCTTTTACCGTTTCAAGTTTTGATAATTTGTCTGGAATTTTTAGTAGAACACTATACATTAAACCTGAAAATAAAGATAAAAGCATGGCTAAAACTTTTGCGTCTTCTATAAATTTTTCAGTTTTGTAATATACAAGAAAAACACTAATGCTGAATATCGCTACATAAATGAAAGTCAATTCAACTTTGTTCGTAGAATTATCTTCATTCTTACAGACACTTTGCATAGCGTTCACATAAATTTTCCAAACTTTTTTTATCATTGCCTTTCAATTTTAGAATAATGACCTTCGATTAATTCTCGCAATAAACTATCGCAAAAAGTTTTTAACTCTGTAAAATTTGGCATACCATTATCGTCAATATCAATCCTGCCGTTTAAGTAAATTCTTGGCATTACATCATTAGTATCTAATTCAAATTTAGATATTTTTTTTGTTGCTAAATTTTGTAATGCGACTTTTTTCTTTACAGCATCTGACAATCTAGCATTTTTTAATGATAAACTAGAAAATATCGTATTCAAAACGGAAACTTTATCCGGGGTAACATTGACACCTCCTTTTGGCTTAATGGAAACTTCTATGTGGTATTTATCACATATATTTGAAAATGCTGTATCTCCTGTTAAAGATGAGGCAAGTATATTTGTGATATAATTAAACTCAACAATCTTGCTGTTACCTTTAAATTCATCTCTAATACAGTTCGGTAAAATCGGATAAGGAACTGCTTTGTTGTATTTACCAGTAATTTTAAACAAATCTGTGATATGCTGAATGAATTCACCTCTAATACTAGCGCCTCCATAGACTTGAAAAAAAAGATAGCCTACGTTTCCATTTAATGGGAAATGTAGATAAAAGAAATATTTATCATTAATGACATTTCCTCCTAGGTCTTCTTCTTCTTCGCGATTTGTAATAGGTGATTTTGTTTTACCGGAACCTTTAGGACCACCTTTTAAAACGCCCCAAACATTTTCATTAGTTGTATCAAAACCATATTCAGTTGTATCTGTGGATAATGTAAATGCTTTGCTTCGTATTTCAGTATATCCTGAATCGATATGGTTAATGAATAGTTGAACAAATTCGCTAAAAAGATTATTTATTGGATTTATACCTGGGGTACTTTTTAATATATCTTCTAAACTATTGTTTGGGTAATCTAAAAGCGGTTTTAACGCGATAGTAAAAACTTCTAGTTTAACACTTTCTGGGTTATTCATTTTAATTGATTTGGTTCTTAATTTATATATTCATTCGAAAACACTTTTGCAAATGATTCTCCGTGAAACAAAACTTGGTCGGTTTCTAATTTAGCCAGTTAGTAAATAGGTGTTATTTCTTTAGTCATCTCATAAATGACCTCCAACACCTTTAAACTTCTCTACAAATGTTGCTATTTTTCGAAAAACACTTTGCTTTTTCGTTAAATACTGAGGATTTAAAGGACTCATTTTAGGTAAAATAGCGTTTAATTCCGTACCATTTTCATTGGCAAATTCACGCTTTAATGATGCAGCAATGTATCGTTTTGCTTCTTCCTCATTTAAGTTCTCATCAGTAATTAATTCTGTTGCCTCTTTTTTCTGTTTTTCTTGTGCATATTTGAAGAATGAATCTATAACATTCGCTTTATCTTGAATGGTTTCGAGGTCTGTTTCATTAATAAAATCTACCACTAAACTTTCCTTTGCTCTGTTACCTATACTTGCTCGAATTACTCTGCGGACTTCTTCTATTAAGGTGGCTTTATCTTTGTTCTTTTTCTTGTGCTCAAAAATCAATTCAAGAATATAATCAAGGTTAATTTCTTGAGATTTTAGTAGGTCAATTTCAAAGACTACATCGTCCCAATCAACATTTGATTCTTCTGATTCTTTGCCGTTTTTCTCGCGTCTCAACCAATCTCGTATATCATTATACGTTGAGCGATAATCTTGAATTGTTCGTTCAGGTAGCAATATTATTTCTTGCATCGAAGCTAATTCTTCGTCTGTTACAAAGTTAGCTTCTTTAAATGCTTCAAGAGCTTCAATGTCCTCCCCATCTATTGTCTGAAGTGCTTTTAGATTGTTAAACTCATCGTAATTCTGCAATATGTTTTCTACACGGAGGTATTCACCAAATAATTTTGAGAACTCTTTTTTGTCTTTTTCTGTTTCTATTTCGTCTGGTTTCGGGAACTTTTCATTTAATTCCTTTACAACATCCATGAAACCTCTTCTTGCTTCTCCAGTAGCAACGTCTGTAAAACCTTCCAAATATTCTTTATAGCTCTTTTCGAGTACTACATTTTTAGTGTTTTTATCTCCAAATAAGGTGATGGCATCAACAGTAGCCTTTTCTAAATCTCTGAAGGTAATAATGTTTCCAAAGGTTTTTGTAGCATCATATATTCTATTTGTTCGAGAAAAAGCTTGCATTAACCCATGATAACGTAAATTCTTATCTACAAACAAGGTGTTCAATGTTGGCGCATCAAAACCAGTGAGAAACATACCTACAACTATAATCAAATCAACTTCTTTACTTTTAACCCGCTTGGCAAGATCACGATAGTAGTTTTGAAATTCTTTACTTTCTACACCAAAACTAGTTTTAAACATTGCGTTATAGTCCTGTATTGCAGCTGTTAAAAATTCTTTCGCACTGCTATCCATAGCAGAAGGTTCAAAGTTTTCATCTGGAATTTCCCCAACGGCACTTTGTTCTTCATTTGCCGCAAAAGAAAATATCGTTGCAATTTTCAAAGGCTTTTCAATGTCTTTTTGAAGACGGTTTAATTCCTCATAATAACATTTTGCTGCCACAACACTACTAACGGCAAACATGGCATTAAAACCATGATTTCCTGCATGATTTCGATGTGTTTTTATTCTATAATTTTTTAGTATGTATTGTGAAACCTCTTTGATACGAGCAGGATGAAGTAATGCCTTTGTGTTTTCTGCAGCCGTTAATTTTTTCTCATCAATCTCAGTTTCAAAGCTTTTAAACTTAGGTTGTAAATTGTTGTAATCTACTTTAAATTTTAGTACTTTTTCATCTCTAATGGCATCTGTAATTACATAAGAGTGCAATTCACGACCAAATACACTTGCTGTTGTTTCGGCACCTAAAGCATTTTCAGGAAAAATTGGCGTTCCTGTAAAACCAAATTGATAGAATTTTTTAAATTTTTTGTTCAGGTTCTTTTGCGCTTCACCAAATTGAGAACGGTGTGCTTCATCAAAGATGAATACTACTTGTTTTTGATAAATAGCTAAATCACTTTCACTTTTCATTAAGTGGTTTAGCTTCTGAATGGTGGTGACAATAATTTTATTGTCGTCTTTTTCAATATTTCTCTTTAAACCAGCCGTACTATCCGAACCGTTTACGCTATCAGGAGAAAAGCGCTGGTACTCTTTCATGGTTTGAAAATCCAAATCTTTACGATCCACTACAAAGAATACTTTATCAATAAAATCGAGATTTGTGGCTAGTCTTGCCGCTTTAAAACTGGTTAGGGTTTTACCCGAACCTGTGGTATGCCAAATGTAGCCTCCACTTTCTTTATCCGACCATTTTTTAGTATTAAATGAGCTTTCTATTTTCCATAACATTCTTTCCGTTGCTGCAATTTGATATGGTCTCATTATTAGCAATGTATCGCTTGTATCAAAAACAGAATATGTAAGTAACACATTTAATAAGGTGCGTTTATCAAAAAAAGTTGTTGTAAAATCTTTCAGGTCTTTAATTAAAGAATTGTCTGCTTTCGCCCAATTCATTGTGAAATCGAAACTGTTTTTATCACGTTTCACGGTGTTGGCAAAATATCGGCTGTCAGTACCATTTGATATTACAAATACTTGCAAATATTTAAAAAGCGAGTTCTCACTATTAAAACTTTCTTTACTGTACCGATGCACTTGGTTGAATGCCTCGCGAATAGCTATACCGCGTTTTTTTAATTCTATTTGTACCAACGGTAAACCATTAACTAAAATAGTCACATCGTAGCGATTTGAATGTTTACCTTTTTGTTCGAATTGTGAAATGACCTGAACTTTATTACGAGCCACATTTTTTTTATCTACTAGGTAAATATTTTGGATGTGTCCATCATCAAAAACAAAATCGTAGATATAGTTTTCCTGTAGCTTTTTTGTTTTATCAATGGTATTGTCACTAGGTTTGTCTAGATATTCGGCTACAAAGCGAGCCCATTCACTGTTTGTAAACTCCATATCATTAAGTACTTGTAAATGTACTTTAACATTAGCTAACATAGCCTCCAACGTAGATAGATTAGGATTTTCATATCCTTGATTGATTAAATCCTGGATAAATTCCTGTTCCAAGGCCGCTTCTGTTTGATAGCTTGCTGGTGCTTCATTCAATTCTGAAAACTTATTGTACTTATCTAAGACAATAAAGTTATTGGATTCTGCTATGGTTTTATACTGTTTCATTAACTGTTTCTATATTGATGCTTCCTCTGTTGCTACTGGTTCGACTGCAATTTCTTCTTTCCAATATTTACTATTAATCAAATGATCAAGTAATAATTTTACAGTCTGTTTTTCAGGATTAGTTGGTTCAGCTACAACTTCATTTGACAGTGTAGAATGACTAGTAAATTGAATTATTCTATTATAATATAATTGTCTATCCTCTGGTAGTAATTGTTTCCATTCATGATACCCTAAAAAATTAGCTGTTTTTTCATATAAATTACGAAGCAGCATAAAATGATATTTTTGAATAGTATTTGATTTTATTGCCATAACAATTGTTTCCTTGAGGTAAAGATGATAAGAAAAGCTTTTATTTGAATCCCCATATTTGTTTTCGAAATCATACGTACCGTCTTCTTTTTTACTTAACATAAAACAAGAATCTTTCTTGCTTTTAAGATTAAGTTCATTATAAAGTACGTTGTAAAAAAGTGGGTTATGTGTTGATATTATAAATTTTAGCCCATTTGATTTCTTAATCAATTCAGCTAAATTTACTGCTAATTCTATTAAGTGATTTTCATCGAGTGAACTTATTGGGTCATCAATGAAAACATACTTTAAATCATTAAATTTATTGGTTGCTCTATCTTCAAGATCAGGAGTGTTTAAAAGCTCAACTACTTGTTCTATTAGACTATAATACACACACCAAATAAAATTGCTTTCTTCTCCTTTTGAAATTTTAATATTACTTTCACTTTGGTCGTCACCACTTGCCACAGAAAATGTTACTTCGGAATATGCTTTTATTAAAATATCATTTCCATTTTTATCTTGAGTAGTATACTCTTCATTAAAGAGAGGTGTTATCGAATCGGTTGTGAAGTGCTGAAAATTAGTAACAATATTATTATCCAAACCTTGGTCTTTCAAAAAGCCCAGGGCTAAATTTGTAAAGTTATTAGGCCGAATTATTAGTTTTCTATTAGTATCTGCATCTAAATCATTATCCCAATAAAAAAGGTCTTCTGTAAATGCATTATAGTACATTACTTTAATACCTGACCCATCTTGCTCTTCTGTTGCCTCATCGGTATCTTTAGGGTCAACCAACAATCTAAATACTCTTGATAAACGTGTTTTACCTATACCATTAAAAGCATAGATTAATTGTACTTTTTTGGGACTGTCTTTAAGTGATTGTGCTATTTGTGTTAATGACTGACTCATACTAATTATAATTTTATAGCATCTTTAGGAAAAGTTAACAGCTTATTTCTGTAATACTCGTATTGTTTCTTTCGTAGTTCAATTTCCTTGGGTAAACCTTCAATTAAGGAAGTGGTAAGGATATCCAATTTATCTAAAATAGTCACGATACGCTCTTGTTCTTCTTTTGAAGGCACTGGTATTATTGCTTTACCTAAACCAGAAGCATTAATAGCAGAAATTTTACCTGTACGGATATGTTTCTTTATTTGGTCATGAAATTGTCTTGTTCTTGTAAAATAAGCGACATATTTAGGATTTAAATCGCTTTTGTAATAAAAACAAGCATCATGAATAACAACACCTTCTTCTCCCAACCAAGCTGTACCTTTACCAATATCTTCAATTGTTTCGCCTGCAGCAACAATTACTACATCACCTTTTTCGGCTAACCTAAGATTTTTATTTTCTACTAAATCTTTACTAACAAATGATTTGGTTTTGTCGGCCCAAGTATTGTAATGAGTGTACATTTCACCATAGTGGATACATGGAACACCTTCAGAAATCATATCGATTTTTACAAATCTTTTACCTCTAATAAACTCACCTAAACTTTTATCATTCATATGCAGATGTTTGACCTCACTTTCATTAAACATTAGTAAATTCTCACGGTAATAGCTGTACTGTTTTTTACGTGCTGTTAGCTCTTTCTGAAGTTCTCTCTTGAGTTCTGTCGTAAGCTCTGTAAAGGTATCTAAAACACTAACTAATTCTTTTTGTATTTTGAGGGACGGGACGGGAATTTGTAGTTTTTTGAATCTTTTTTTAGATACATTAAAACGTGTAACACCACTTGCTGTTTTAGATATCTCATTACGCATAAATTGACTTCTAAATAGGTATTTAGAAAATTCTGGTAATAATTCTATATCTGAATTAAATCTAAGACCAAAACAAAAACTATTCAAAAAAACTTTTTCAGCATATTTGTTAGTGACAGCAGAAGATATACCTGCTTCAGAAGCTATTTCAGATGAACCTGTAAAAAGCACATCGCCATATTTTACTTCGTATTGATTTTCATTTAAACCGACTTTTACAGATTCAAGTATCTCAAAGTTTACTTCAATATTATTGAATATATTTTTATAAGACACATACTTAGCATTCCCATCTGTGAAATCATCTTTGCTTTTACCTTTTAGACCTCCGTATATTTCAGAAATATCACCCAAAATTTTCCAGTCCACCTCGACACCATTTAACAATTTTTCTAAGTCACTCATGCTTCAATTTCGTTTACAATGTTATCTATACCGGCACGTAGTTTATCTATCTTATTAACTGTTTTAGCTACTTCTTTATTCAGTTCCTCAATATTTACTTTTTCGCGTATGTCTTTAGGTTCTACATAGCTATTAACCGATAAATCATAATCATTTGCTGCTATTTTAGTATTGTCTATGGTAGTAGCTACATGTGTAACTTCTGCTTTAGTATCGAATATTTCCATAACTTTTACAATGTGAGCATCCGTCATCTCATTGTTATTGATTACTTTTTGAAAGAAATCTTCACCCGTAGCATCTATAAATTGTGTTCTATTTTGTGTTTTACTTTTAGAAAGCACTAAAATAGTTACCGCTATAGATGTACCGTAAAACAGATTAGGTGCTAAGGCTATAATAGTTTCTACATAGTTATTATCTACCAAATATTTTCTTATTTTTTGTTCTGCGCCACCACGATAAAAAAGGCCGGGAAAACAAACCAATGCCGCTCTACCTTTACTAGATAAATAACTTAATGAATGGAGTACAAATGCAAAATCTGCTTTAGATTTTGGTGCTAAAACACCAGCAGGAGCAAAACGATCGTCATTAATGAGAGTCGGGTCAGCATCACCAATCCAATTTATTGAATATGGAGGATTAGAAACAATTGCATCAAACGGTTTATCATCACCTAATTGCGGATTTATCAATGTATTGCCAAGCACAATATGAAACTTATCATAATTAACGTTGTGCAAAAACATATTCATACGCGCTAAGTTGTAAGTGGTATGATTTATCTCTTGCCCATAAAAACCTTCTTCTATAATATGATTATCGAAGTGTTTTTTTGCTTGTAACAATAAAGAACCAGAACCTGCAGCAGGATCATAAATTTTATTTATCTTTTCTTGCTTATGCATTGCCAATTGCGCAATCAGTTGGGATACATTTGTAGGTGTGAAAAATTCACCTCCAGATTTACCCGCATTTGCAGCATATTTATGAATTAAAAATTCATAAGCATCACCAAAAAGGTCAATCTTACTATCTTTGAAATCACCCTCAAGTTTTAAGCCTTTTACACCATTTAAAACATGTACTAATCGGCTATTTTTATTCTCTACCGTATTACCTAGACGATTACTAGTAGTATCAAAGTCTGCAAATAACCCTTTAATATTTTCTTCTGATGGATAACCATTTGCAGAGTTTTCTATTGAAGAGAATATTGCTGCTAAATCTGTATTTAGATTTTTATTAACGTTGGCATTCTTAACTAAATTTACAAAAAGTTGACTTGGATAAATAAAATATCCTTTTGTTTTAATAGCATCATCTTTTATTTCTGGTGTGATTACATCATCTGATAGCTTAGGATAATTTACACTTTCGTCACCGCCTTCAATGTAATTTGTGAAATTTTCACTTATAAAACGATAGAAAAGTGTTCCTAACACAAAATGTTTGAAATCCCATCCATCTACGGCCCCACGAACCTCGTTGGCTATTTTCCATATTTGACCTTGTAATTCTGCTCTTTGTGCGGTGCTTGTCATTATTTTTCTTTTTCTTATTTCGTTGGTTAAACCATGAAATTTTTAATCTTTCTACTCACTTCTCTTTCCACTTGCTCAAAATCGGGTAAATCTTTTATTTGATCACTCATCGATTTTTGCCATCGTGCTTTGTATTGGGGTAATTTTTGTTCTAGTTTTTTATGAAAATCATCCGGATTTTGTTGTTTGCTTATGCATTTATTTCGGAATTCATTCGTAAAATATTCAACCTCCATTCCTTCAACTTCTACTAAATACCAAATATCATAGTAATCTCTTGGTTGCATACGCTGCATGGTACAACGTAATTTTTCTACTAATAATTCTTCTAAAGGATAACATAGCAAAGTGTATTCTTCTAAATCTGAGTAGTCTATAAGTGCCTCTTTTTGTATTGGCTCAAACTCTAATTTTTCACTTCTTGAGATATCTATTTTCACTTTTTTGTTGTTTCCAAAACCACCCAATGGGCCAACATAACCTATGTAGAAGTTTAGACCGTCTTCTTTCTCCTCTTTTAGTTTGTTTTCATCGTCTTCATCATCGTCAATCTTTTTTAGTGGTATGTTTGCTTCCTCCTTGATTAGATCAAATGTTTCGTTGAACCATTCGAAAATTTGTTCGTTTGAAATTTCGTTATCTAGTAATGTAAAATCTAAATCTTCTGAGAAACGATAATCTTCAAAATAGACTTTCTTTAATACTGTTCCTCCTTTGAATACTACTATTTTTGAAAGTTGTTCGTGATTTGCTACCCCCCAAAGTATCCAAGATAAAATGTAATCTTTCTCGATTTGCTGGTCACGAACTCCAACTTGGTTTGCTTTCTTTTGTATTTCGCCTGGTTTGATCATGTGTAAATGGCTGACTTAATTGTTTCTGTTTCTAAATTTTGTTGAATACTCCAACGACTTATCATTTTACCCGATTTTGGCAATTCTGTATCAAGTTGTATGTAAGAGGCTGTTTTCATATTCAATAGCTCTTGGACAATTTCATTGTCTATTTCCAAGATTTCCAAGAGAAATCCCAATCGTTTTATGACCGCTTGGGATTTGAAATCCTTGATGTAATCTAATAGTTTCTTAAAATTGATTCGGTCTCTCGTTTCATATATGGCTTTAGCAATTTCGACAATGCCCCCCGCATAGTCAGGTTTAAAGAGACAATCCACTATGGTTTTTTCTAAATCTGAGCATTGTACTTTATTAAAATCATCAATCCAAATTTTCTTTTCACCAAAGAAGTGATTTTCGTTGTGATAGATAAATTGAAATGTAATGTCTTTGATTTTAATTTCCGATGGTCTCATTTGTTTTGAAACAACAATTTGCTCTTTAAGCGAAGGCTGAGTAATGAGATTGTGGATTTGCAATGCAGAATAGTAGCCAATGTAATGCTTCGCATCCTTTACGAGATACTGTGCAATTAAATGCCAATCGGGCATAAAAGTTTCCGGATTCTCTTCATAAGGAATTATATAATAGACACCTTCTTTTAGCCTCATTAAAAGACCTCTTTTCGTCATGTCGCTAAGCAATTCCCTTACCGCACTTTCTTTTGATTCGGGCAAAGCTTTTAATGCTGCCTTAGAATCAAAACACGGTATGTCCTTACTATTGAAATAGGAAAGGATCTCATTAGATTGTGTAGATATATATTTATGCCTCATAGTCAATATATCAGGTTTAACCTGACTACAATGATACAAAATATAATAATATCAACAATCATTTATTTAGCACAATTTACATATCGTAGCTATATTATCAGGTTAAACCTGACAATGTGAATACGAAAGATAATTACAACAACCCATTTATCTCTTTTCTTTTGCTTCCCCGTCAAATGCAATTAGATTAAACATTTGTCATAATCTTGAACTTACTCGGTTTCCGAAAATGTTTTCCAGTTCTGAAGCGGCTAGGTTGGTAGTGATTTGAGTAACCTTTTTGTTCTCAATAAACTACTCGTAGCGACTGATGAGTATTTCGGCCATCACGTTGCAATCTATCCCGAAATGTTTGACATGTTGCCGTTAGAAAATTATAAAATGGTCTTTCATGGTAATGGAAAAATGGTGGTATTAAGAAGAATTGACAATGAATTTAGAGGAGAATCTGTAATTATAGGGGAAACGGAAGATAATTATAATTTTTATCCAATTTACTTACATCGCCCAAAATCTGGGTCAGCATTAGAATTATACATTAAATTATAAAACACTATCTAGCGCACTTTTATGTTTTACTTTTTTATAACACTGTCCTAAAAAGTGTGTAAGTATAAAATAACAGGGTTTGACTTTTTAATTAAAGTTAAATTATTTTTTTTACAGTAAGAATTTGGTTTATAGTACTCTAGCAAAAAATCTATTTGCACAATTGAGACAATTTATTAATGAAAAACCCCGCAATAATAGCGAGGCTCTTCCGTCTTATGAAAACAAAATTTAAATTATTTCTTATTTTTATCATGGATTTTGAATTAAAAATTAGTTTTATTCCAAAATTGTCGTTTACTAATCTGGTTAATCTTCCTCAAAGTCTTGCAATAATCCGTCTTCAATAACCAAATTGTGTAATTCATACATCAACTTCTCAACAATACCATTCATCTGATAAACCTCTTCCTTGCTGAGCTTTGACAATTTATGATTAAGCACCCTATGTTTATTTAAAAATGGAAAGCAATCTGTCCAAAACTGTTCCAGTAAATAATTATACTTTCGGATGTCGGACTCTGCATAGATACATAATTGCCACAATGCCTCACTTGTCAGATTATTAGGCAAGTAATAGGTTTTTACAAAAATGTAGGTTCTGCAAAAGGACAGAAAGAATAATGAAAAGAGATACTCTAAACCTTGGTAGTTTTCTTTAGGATTATTGGCTATGGTAAAAAATTGCAAGGCAATATCTTTGGTCGGCTTGTAATAAAAATACAGATCGGCGTGGTAAGGATTGTGAGGCAGCTCCCAATGAAATTCCGGGTGGTACGGGCTGGATGAATATATCAGGTCATCGGCTTGAATAATGTCGGAAAAGAAACTTTGAAACTGGTAGAGGTTTTCTTGTATCCATTTACGGCTGTGGCTTATCATAACAACCTCGTGATTATGCGCAATTTTGCTTTTTAAGAAATGAGTGATTAACCTTAATTTTTCATTAGTTCCACCGTTACCTATAAGCATCAGGTAATAGGTCGTTTTCTCTGCATCGGTAATTTGGTGGTATAAGTAGATTTGTTCAACTTCTACTAAATTTAATATGGTTTCGACAGCAATGTCCAGGGTTTGTTTTTTCGGTTTATTATCCATTTGGCATGAAACTTCGTGTTCTACTATATGTGCTTTTTTTAACATCTTCTTTAATTCAGAAAACCTTTCTTCGATAAGACAATAGAGGCGTTGTTCGGCAATTCCAACTGCTTCATACATTTCATCTTTATGTATTGGCTCATCATCATTGATGGATGCTTCTTTTGCTTTCGAAAACAAATCTATAAGAACATATTTGTCTGGACTGCTTCTCACAAAGTATTTTTGAATCTCAGGAATGTATGTGATCAGGTTATAGATCCTTTCCTCCAAAGGCAGCGAATTAAACGTATTTACTAGATAGAGTTCTTCTAAATATTCGAGATCATATTTAATCCATCTTGCATAGGATGTGAAAACACTGTTTGTAGCACCTTCTGAAATGAGATTATGGACTTGTACCTTATGAAGGTCGTGGTCGTTATAAAAACGCTCTTCAAACGCATGGAACTTCTTCTTGTATTGCTTCCAATCCCTTGTAATAATGAGTGGATTTACAGCGGCTGGATTGTGGTAGATCAGAGCCGAAGACTGACAGTAGCATTCCATAAAAGGATGCCCCAAAGAGAATCGATGATGAAGCCTTCCGGAATAAATGAAAATGACATCAATCTGATAGCGATTTCTAACTTTTTTCAGCCATTTGTGCTGTTGTAGTTGTTCCGCATCACTATTATTATCGATATGGATAATCAGATGTGAAAATAAAGAAGAAGTCTGTTTGGTAAAAAACATCTGAATGATATTGTGCTTATTAACCAATTGTCTGAGTATGTTTTCCAGATATTCGTTTTCGAGTTTTGGAAATGAATGTTTTTCTAGTGTTTTCATAATACTGTTTTTTTGAAGATTAGATAAAAGATATTTTATTCCGTTACAGGCTTAATTTGATCGGTTTTCTTGATTCTCTCAACACCTCTTTCTCTCATCAGCTCTCCTGCATCGAGCATTTTAATTAAATGAATATAAGGTGTCGTCAGGTCGGACTCATAGTCTCCTGCATAGGGAGACAATGAAAGCTCTACGATTTCACTTAGAAAAAATTCAAACTCTTGCAGTGTATTCTCGGTAAATGCATTTTGCAATACAAGAAAAGGATCGTTGTATTCTTCCTTTGTCAGCGAAGAAAGATGAAATACTTTTTCACAGCGGGATGACTCTTTCACTTTCCATTTTTTGCTTTTGTCTTTCAGGCAGTAACAGACTTTAAGAAAAGAGGTGACAGCAGTATAAAAGACAAAAACATTGCAGGGGTTGTCTTGCTTGTACACTTTTCTCTTATAGCAGTAAAGTACAGCTTCACTTAAATTATGTTTATAATAATCAAGATGTGCAAAGTCAAAAATGGCGTCAAATGCCTCAAATGGATTTTCTGTCACAAACCCTGCCCAAAATCTTGTCTCGAAGGATATTTTATTCTTTTTCATAGTGGAAAGATTTAATATTCACCAGCGAAGTTCCATTCTTCCAAAAGGATAATCTATTCGAAAAGCGGATATAATATCTGATAAAATGGATATTTTACAGGATATTTTTTTACCTTTGAATATCAAACTTTTTAATCCAAATGGATTTATCTTTGAGCCTTTAGAAAATTTATAGTCACTATGGAACAGAAAATACATCAGGGAAGAAACGTAAAACGCTTCAGAGAAATGCTTGGAGTCAAACAGGAAGCATTGGCTTTTGATCTGGGAAATGACTGGAATCAAAAGAAAATTTCTATGCTTGAGCAAAAAGATATAATTGAGGAGGATATGCTAAGGCAAATCTCAAATGCATTGAAAATTCCGGTGGAAGCTTTTAAGAATTTTGATGAGGAGCAAGCAATAAATATTATTTCCAATACATTTGACAACTGTCAACAACCTGCATCTGTATTTTACAATTCAACTATTAATCAAATTGATCAATTTGTTAAACTGCACGAAGAAAAAATTGCATTATACGAGCGTATGTTGAAAGAGAAAGATGAAATGATGGCAAGGCTTGAAAAATTAATCAATAAATAATTGAAATAGTTCCCTTATACTACCGTATTTTTATATTGAATCATCTTCTTATTGCTCTCTTTCTTTTTCTTTTTAGCAATTCATCATCAACCCCTGGATCGATTTCATAGGGAAGAGATGATAAAATGGATGTTAATCTTCCGGTGTTAATCTTCCAATCCTCTAATGACGGTTCAGTTTGTTGCACTTGCTTCGTTGTTTTACTATCAGCACTAAATAATTCATAGAGTTTTAAGTTTTGATCAACTTCACTCGCTTTGAAATCTATTCCTGATTGTTCGTGAAAAAAGTGATTCTCTTGGATATAACCACTTTTATTTATTGTTGGTAAAACTTGAATGGCAAATTTCATCATCCGCTGTTGATACTCTTTTAAATTGTTTGGTTTTGTCATCAAAACATTGAAATGAGCATTCCTAATTTGCTTTTTTATATCATCCCTATTATTCGATTCTATTTCTATTTTTTTATTGATTTCATGTTTGTCTTGAGGACTTCCATTTTTTAAAATATTTTGATTTTGAAATTTTTCAAGTTCTTTTCGTTTATAATTAAAATGTTCATCAAAAGTTTTTTCGTTCGAATTGATCCATTTCACTCTATCAAATCCCACTTGATATTCATTATTACCAATTTTTCTATTGGTTTGTTTTTCATTACAAGTAGGGCTTAATTTTAATATTTGTGTTTTATCTTTTCTGGAAACAATTATGTGAATATGAGATTGCAGACCCTTTTTATACTCTCCAGAAATTTCCTTTCCATTAATAACCTCTTTATCTGTACCCTTGTATTTTCTAAAATGCTCAATTTTTGCAAAATAAACTAAATCATCACCCGTTTTAATTCCTTTGTCTTGACGATTAAAATTCAAAGCATAGTTATCCATTACTTTGCGTCCATACTCTCTTATAAGATTATTAAATTGCTCTAATTCAGATGAGTTTAATTCCGAAATACTTGTAATTTCTTTTTTGCCTGTAGCCAGAAAGGCAATATGACTCAACTCATTCTCGCTGAAGCTAATTGTTGGAGCAAAATATTTAGCATCATTAGCTCCTAATTTTCTTTTATTATTATCGATAGCACTAATAACATCTATCGTACTGATATTAATCTCTGAAGCTGTAAAGAACCATTGTTTCCTGTTTTCTAGCTGAGATATTTCACTCATTGAGGAAGATTTTTTGATGATTCTGTCTAATTCTTCATTTTCCTTTTCTAAGTAAATGGCTAAGTTGGAACAACTTCCTTTATTGTCTGCTCCAAGTGTACTATGAGGTTTAGATATTGGCATTATGAAAAAAGAGATTTAATTTTACCCATAGTGCCCGATTTGTTTTTTTCGTCTAATAGTTGACAAATAAGCAAAATAGCTTGTCTATTTTTTTGTAATTCAGAAATTATCATTTTAGTTCTTTCCCCATCATTGCTATTTATTTTGTTCAGATTCTCAAGATGAGCTTTTTTTATTTCAGTTGTTCGTTCCGAATGTTGATCTAAGAGTTTATTAATCGAAATAATTAGTTTTGATATTTCTTCTTTTTGGGCATTTTGATAATTAAAAACATCTTGTCTTAATGGTTTCAAAATATCTCTTTCTTGAACTTTTAAAAAAGAGACTATCCTTTTATCTAAAGCGGCAACCATTAAAGCTGGATTTTTGTTTACAGCATCTTTGGGATCGATACCTGTTTTTTTGAAATAATAAATCATTTCTTGTATAAGAGTACCCAAATTCATTCGTAAACTTTCAGATAACTTCCCAAGTTCTGCATGCGCTTTTTCATCTATAATAATACTTTTTTTAGTCATAATTATAATTTTTAATACTGTTAATCAAGTGTTTACGAATTTATTATGTTTAAATTATAAATTCTTATAAACTTCATTCTTAAAGAAAGCCTTATTTTCAAGGCTTTGGCCTCGCAGAGCAAGTAGGATAGGGGTTTTTCCGCCCCTGTCCTACTTGCTAATTACATTACTAGTATAAACTCTTTAAACAATGATATTCAAACACAAGTCTAACCACTTGTTTTAGTTTTTAAAATCAAGAAATCATTTATATCTTTTGAGCCATGAAACAGATACCTAATATCTTTACATTTTACTCCTGCTAAATTCCACTTCTTTAAACAGTTTTCTGTTGCATTCGAACCCGCAACATCGTTGTCCAGCGCAAACAAAAGTTCAGAATAAACATTTAATATTTGATCTACTTTCGAAAGCATTGATAGAGAATTTAAAATCAAAAAATCTTGCGACTTTTCACATTTTGGATACAACGTCAATAATGAAATGAAATCCGACCATGATTCTAAGACAATTATGGATTTATTACTTTTGTTAAACCATGTAAACCATTTTATTCCTAAGCATAATTTTGCATATTTATTTCGAATTTCAAATTGATTTTGATCATTCTTAAATCCCACTCCAAAATATTTCCTATCGTTTATTTTATAATACACTTCATCTAAATACCTTTTACATATTTCAATGTTCAATTTTCTTGTATTTAAATAATCAATTAAAATTCTATTTTGTAAAAGTTGAATTCTTTCCACACGATATTGCTTTTCTTTTTTCATCTTTAGAAAAACATTTTGTTTAGGCTGGTCAAAAGAAAAAATAACATCCTCATTTTGTAGCCACCTTATTGCTTGTAAAAAACCAATGGAAAAATACTTCATAATAAAGTCCACAGTATTACCTCCAAAACCTTCACCAAAGTCATAAAAAAGATTATGCTCACATTTTACAGAAGGCGTTTGTTCATTTCTCCAATGAGCTTTAAACCAAAACTGTTCTTTTTTCTTTTCAATGGCTTCAATATTTAATCTTTGCAAAATATTGATCATTGGAATATTTCTTAATTTCTCTATATCGTTCATTCTAATTTGATTTTTTGCCTACCTAGCTACCTAAAGCAATTAGGCAAAAATCAATAAGCATATTAAGAAAATGGTACTTTTATTTTTGATTACCAAGGTTACCTTAGTTAAGGAAGCTAGGAATTGATTACCGTAAGTTACCTACCTAAATAAAATACTAATATTCAGTTAATTAAACCAATTTAGGTAAGTAGGTAAGTATATTTAAGAATCTGTAAATCCCCAAGGCGAATC
This sequence comes from Paludibacter sp., assembly GCA_010365115.1. Lineage (GTDB taxonomy): Bacteria > Bacteroidota > Bacteroidia > Bacteroidales > Paludibacteraceae > Paludibacter. Next base: position 15,061 of record JAAFGX010000040.1, on the reverse strand, counting down.
CCTAAATTTGGTTTTTGCTAAATATCCATATACTTGACGTTTTGCATGTTTGATTCTGGTAAAATTGTGTTTTTTTAGTGCTGAGCCAACTTTTTGAGCAATTAATTTATGCCCCATAACCTGTAGTTCTGTTACAATTTCCGATGGTGTTCTAAAATCTGAAAGATTATCACTGGTTGAATAGTATTTTAAAACAAATTCATTCTCTACTGTTTGAATAGTAAAACGCTCATTTCTCAATTCATTGACTTTTATTTCTTCCTGAGTTAAATCGGATTTAAAGTCATTTTGGTATTTAAAAATATGGTAAGCTTGTGACCAAAAATCATCTATATTAAATTCTTTACTATAGGAAAAGTCAATCTTCTCAATGACGCTAAAAATAATCCATCTTACAGAACCTGAGTCATCACATAAAAATTCCGCACGATTTGTTGACGCTAAAAATGAACAAGTCCGATAGAGTAAAGTTGATTTATCTGCATATGGTAAACGCTCATTAACAGAAACTTGACTTATCAGTGCTTTAATAGCATTGATATCGTATCTTCCCATTACATCTAATTCTTCAACATTAATAATCAAAGACTTAGCCAACTTGATACGTTCATCCCTTCCTACGCCTAAATTTGTATATAAATATTTTTCAAGTTGGGTTGGACATAGAAAATTTAAAAAATAAGATTTACCAAAACTCTGACCTCCTTCTAAAACCAATACATGTTTATTTATAGCCTCCTTCAGAAATACCGTTTTAACAGCACGAACTGCCCATTTAAGAAGATGGAGGTGAAACAATTCGTTATCATCGGTATTTACATAGCCAGCGTACCTTTTGACATGATCTTTACCGTTCCAAGGTGGTAAGCTTTTAAAATATTCTATCAGCGGATTGATACGTTCCACAAAATGCGATTTTAAGAATGTTTTAAAAACTTGGGGACTAACATTTAATTTTTCTCTATGAAGATGTATCAACAGAGAGGATTCGTTAAAATCGATTTTACATGCTGAGTTTGCATCAAAAATTTCATACTCCAATGCAATTTCATTAAACTTGATTTTAAAATACTTAGATAATTCTTCCTGAATTTTGTCATACACAGAATCCTTGCGTGATGACACATCATATACGCTTATTTCTTCCATAAATAATTTGATGAATGAGCATAATGCCTATATTAGCATATACTCTTTTGAGTTACATAAAAAAAAAATAAGCGTTCAAAAGTCGATTTTTGAACGCTTATTTTTTTAACTGCTTGGAAAATTTAGACAAAACTTCCTCATCTGAATAGACTTTGTGCTTTCTAATCCATTCAACTATCTCAACTCGATCGAAGAATAAAGCTCCGTTGGTTGGCTTGTTATGAGGGATTAATTTTTTAGCAGATAATTTGTGAATCGTACTATCTGAAAAGCCAGTATAGTTCATGAGATCTTTAATAGTAAAAATCTCTTTTTGGAACTGATTACCTTTTGTAATCATCATTTTAATTTCATTCAACTGTTCAATAATTTTTTGTGGGTTCATAATTTTTGTTTTAGAATTATGAGGCTAAACTATTGGAATGAAACTAGATGAAACGTGGAATTGCGACTTGGTCACATAATAATTCGGGGAATTTACATTTTTTGAACACTTTCATATACCTTTCTTTGAAAAAGGGTAACGGTTATTCTATTTTTATCAGATAATGATTTTTCATTTACAGGAATATATTTCCCTGCTTTCTTATATTGTAGCAGAGAAGCTATACTTTTTTTAGGAATTACACTGCTTGAATCTAATTTTATCAAGAAAGGAATCATAAATTCATTGATAAAACCGTGTGTTTCCTGAGCACTAATTTCTAATTTAAAAAAATAATTGTTCTTAGATTTTTTTAAGCAATTAGCAATCAAAATTTGAAAGTCAATTAACAATGTGTCATCGTTAAATAGTTCAATCTTTTTGAATTCAACATAATAGTAATTTATTGCCTCTCTATTAGCCTCAATTAAATCAGCTACTTTTTTCTCAGATATATTATTTGAAGACTTTGATGTATTTTGGAACTGAGATAAATTACTATTTGACCTTTCTCTATTATATCGATTAAAAATATTATCCCCTTTTAAAAAATATATGGAAGAAACAGTAAGTAAAAATGAAAAAACTACTCCTAAAATTAGAATTATTAAATGGAATAAAATAAAATTACCACTGTATATCTGAAAAGCGCTGCTGATAACTACCAAAACACATACTAGCGGGGCTAAAATAAGTGAGATCTTCTTGGAGATTATTATAGAATTTATCTTTTGTATTTGTTGATGAAGAAAGAAAAAAAAGATTTCAATTAGTCTTGCCATATCGCTAATTATTTTTAATTGAAAAGTAAAAATACTAAAAAAACACAGCTAATTGAAACAGAATGAAAAGTTTACTATCTTTGAGAGGTCGGCAATTTGTTGTACATATGTTGTACTGATAGAAACAAAAAAGCCCTTACATTTCTGTAAAGGCTTGATTCTAAGAGTGGTCCCACCTGGGCTCGAACCAGGGACCACCTGATTATGAGATAGGAAAATTTTAGTTTCCTTTGATTTCTCTTATTTTCTTTTGTTTGATTAACAAGGTTTTACCTGATTTCTTATTTGCTTTTTCTTTTCTTTGATTGTAGTTTTACATACAAATGTTCGTCAAAAGTTCGTCAAATACAGTTATTAAATGTCATCAAACAGATTCTCGTTACGAAAAAAACCAAATAAAAATGGTCAATACTCAATTATTTTGCTTCTTGTAAAAAACAGAAAAAATACTTCAATTACAACAGCTTATTCTTGTAATTTTGAAGATTGGAGCTTTGAAACAAATATGCTAAAAGCTAATAAAAAAGGACAAGAACTAAAAAAAGTTATTGAGATAAATAATTTCATTAGCAAAATTAACTTAAAGATTGAAGAATACATTAGACAAAATCGAAATCTTGAATTAGATTTTTCTCTCGAAGATTTAAAAGATGCTATAAAGACAAATGATAAAAAAGTAAACTCAAATGATTACTACAATTTTCATCAGGAAATCATCGATGAATTCACAACATCCAACAAAACCAGTTCTGCAAAAATAAACAAAGAGACTTTAAGCTCAATAAAAAAATTCCATTCCAAAGAAAATTTAAAATTTTCAGAATTAAATTATGAATTTATTGTCAAATATGATTCTTTTTTAAGAAGCAGAGGTGGAACAGATAGTGGAATAGGAATAAAAATGAGAACCATTAGAGCTGTTTTCAATAAAGCCATTGACAGAAAGCACATTCCTAAGCATCTGTACCCATTTGAATTATACAAAATATCAGCTCTTAAAAAAGAAGCCAAAAGAGAATATTTAACTGCAGATGAATTAAAAGCATTAGAAATCAAAGATCTTAGCAATAATAAAAAGCATCAATTCGCAAAAGACATGTACTTATTCAGTTATTACTGTAGAGGAATGAATTTTATCGATATAATGAAGCTAAGTTCGTCTAATTTATTTGAAGGAAAAATTTCATATTTAAGAAACAAAACTGGAGCTAGCCTAGAGTTTGAAATACCGAAGCCAGCAATAAAAACATTAGAGTTTTACAACAAACAGTCTTGTAATAAATATCTTTTTCCATTATTATTGAGTGAGAATATGACTAATCAACAAATAGAAAATAGGGGACATAAAAAACTTGGTGAGATTAACTCAGCTTTAAAAGAAATGATGGAAGATTTAAAAATAAACAAGCGTATTACATTTTATACAGCTAGGCATACTTTTGCGACACTTCTAAAATTTAAAAACATCTCAATTGATTTAATTGGACAATCATTAGGGCATAGTGACGTAAAATCAACACAGGCATATTTAAATAAGCTACCAAGCCAAAAATTAGATTTAATTATACAGAATGCTTTTGATAATTTTTAATTCAATTTTTCACAATTCCAAATTAAAATTACCTTTTAACTTTGATGAAAAAGGACATACATACCATAGAACCTATTGAAATTACAAATTCATCTGATTTTAATAAAAAACTTCAACAAGGATACTACATGAAATGGAACAAACAACTCCAAAATGGATGGTATTGCCTGAAATTTCCTTTCTGTCAGAGTATATGAAAGAAAAATATTTGAATTTATTGGAAACTAAAAGACAAATGTTCCAGTAATTTAGTTTAAAATGCGGTGATTAAGTTGATTATTCACCGCATTTTTAAAGTTAAGATATTTTTGATGCAAAAAGTAGGCAATGGAAACCAAAAGGAAACACATTTATTTACCCCGACGCAATAAGTAAAATAACCTTTATTTAAGAGAATTGGAAGGGTAGGCGTGTACAAAAAGGGCGACTTATATTCTAAAATAATTATTTTTCTTGTTCTAAAAATACACTTTCATCAATTATTTGGGAATCCGTTTGTGAACGTACATCTATTGAATGTTCCCATTCAAATCTAACTCCTAAATTTAATCGAGTTGTCATTCTGTGTATTATCGCAAGTGCATTCCATTCCTCTTGCGTTAACTCTTTTATAAATAAATCGACTATTTTTCCTTTTTCGATAGATTCTTCTTTTTCCATGATTCTCTAATTTAATCACCAAGTTTTTTTTTGTAATGTACTGATTTTCTTTTATCTATGAATTAAAAGTAAATTCTAATTCTATAAATTTTTTATTTTAAGCTTTATAATATTCTTTCATTTCTTCATACGAGTTATAGAAAACCTCTTTAGCTTCTTCTACGGTTTTTTCGATCTCCAATAATACCATATGGGACATTATCAGAACCTATATAAGCACCATAAGTCCCGTCTGTTCCTCTTTCAATAATAACTTTAGCTTTCATAAAAACTCTTTTTAATAACTTTATAATTTCAGATTATTTCTTTAAACCTGAATCTCGTAAAATATTTTTTTAATGTTCAAAACTTAACTTCTTCACTTTTATGGTGGCTTGTTTGAAATTCTTTTCGGTAATTGTTTTCATGTTTTCTATTATAATTAGGTTTCAACTAAAAAAGTGTTTAGCATCATAAACGATTCTAATTTAAAAGCTTGTATTCGGGAAATATTCAGATTCTTAAAAAAACCTATTTAAATATTTAATTTAAAACTTTTTTGTTTTTTTATTCAAAAAATAAAAGAGAGACCACACATACTCTTAAAACAAATCAATTATCTATATTTTTCGAAATATTAACCTTTAAATTTGTATTAATTTTTTTAACTTTTTGTCGTAAAAATTTATTTTGTCAATTGAATACAATTTTAATTTTTTTACAATACTATATTTTATAAATGTTTTACCAATCAAAGGATTACCAAATTCACTATTAGAATCCAATTTTTCAATATGACTTAATTCACTATTAAAAGCAATAGTTAGAAAATCTTCTTTGACATTTAAATTATGAGTTTTTGATGTTTCCCGATAATTTGCATAGTAGTATTGCAAATTTGGATAATCATTGACATAAAATTCTCCATTTATTAGTGCAAATATTTTTTCTGTTTTTTCCGTTTTTGTTTCATAATGATTTTCAAAAGTCTCTATACTTACAATTTTCAAAAATGTATCTTTCTCTAATCGGTTTAAATAGATTCCATGATTTATCCAAGAATACTCTAGTTTTTCCCATTCATTTGTGTGATTCTTTATTTTTTTACTTGAATAAAGCACTTTATTATTTCTAATTTCAATTAATTTTTCAGTATCTAAACTATAAAGTTTCCAATCCACTTCAATAGTAAAAGAAAAGCGGTTTTTATTATTCATCTTCACATTATATTCAGGATTCAAAGTATTAATTAAATAACGTTCTTTAATTTTCATATCATCAGACGATATTGCTTTATGATACAAAATTTGATGGGTTTTTAAGATACAATCTTTCGTTAAATTGCCACTTTCGCTTTTAAAATGTTGTGCTTCAATACGCGAAACCATATTTGTTGAAATACCAATATAAAGAGCTGTTTCTTCAACATCGAGAAACATGTATACAAAATACCCGATTATGTTTGATTTATTTATTACCTCGTTAATAGGAAAATTTATCAGCTCGTATTCTTCAATAATATTTCTTACAGCAATTAGTTCTTTATCAACGTCATTGCCTAAATCCATTTCTTTAATTAAAACTTCTAATCTTCTAGTCGCTTTAGTATATTCTTCTTTAGTTATCATAATTTAATTGTATATTTTGGGTTATAATTGTCCCCCTAGAAAGAATTTCTTTCTAGGGGACTTCTTTTTAATTAGATTCTAAATAATAAGTAACATCCTGTGATAAATCATTATTCCAAAGAATAAATGATAGAGATTGCTTTTGGTCTTTGGTATAGCCTATTTTAACATCTTTCAATACCTCTAAACTTCCTCCTTCATATGTTATTATAATGGTTTTGGCTGTTTTACTGTATGTGTAATTAAAGCTTCCAATAACGTTATTGTTGTCTGCTTCTGAAGATTCACATACTATTTCTCCTGCACGTAAAGTTGTTTTGTTTTCTTGATATTGCCAAGTGTTATCCCAAACACATTCTTTTCCTTTTTCTTTCATTAAGTCATTATTTGCAATTCCATCTCCATCAGTATCTATTGGCACAATAACTTGAACAGACTTGTATTTGTAAGTTCCTAATAATGTTGGTTCAAGTACTTCTACTTCTTTTGTACATGAAACGAATGATGTTCCTATAATCAAAGTTATTCCTAGTATTCTTATAATGTTTTTCATCTTTATTATTTTTATATAAATTTCTAATTTGCGTAATATCTTAATCCTAGCCCTGCAAAGGGAATAAGGTTTCCTAAATCAGAATTTGCATGGTAGTATTCATTTGCTTTTAAAAATAGAGTAATGCGATCATTGATTAAATAATCTAAATCGACACCAGTATAAGCGCCATAAATAGTTTTAGAATTTCCTAGAACTAAGCCCCCATTACTTAGAGTCTTGTTGCTAGTATTTACAATTTCATAGCCGACTGTAGCTCCTAGTCCTAAATTTATTCCAAACTTTCTGTTTTTGGTACAATACAAATTTGTAGAATATCCTAAATTAAGAGTAAGGTCGTTATAAGTAATTTTATCTCCTTCTTTATACTTATATTGAGAATCAGTTGCAAGGATGGAAATTGCAATGGAATTATCTCCTTTAATGAAATAATTGTAATTAATCATGACACCCATTCCATCTTGAGTGCCTCCAATATTGACGCCAAAAGCACATTTGTAAGTTTGAGAATAGCTTTTAGAAATTGTGATTGCTAATAAAGCGGTTAAAAATAACTTTGTTTTTTTCATTTTCATTTTTTTATAAATTAATTGTTAATACTCTTATTTAGTTTACTGAATAGTCTTTCTGTTTCGTGTGTAGAAATATGTCTTTGCACTCCTTAATAATTCTGAAATAATTGTCTTTCATAATCACATCATTTATGGGGATTCTTTGATCAATATAAATTTCATCTATTTCTCCCTTTTCAAATTGTACCTTCAAAAACTCCCTTGGAGTTCCTTCGGCAATTATTCCATAAAATTCTCCACTGGATAGATTTATTAAATCTCTGACTTTTACCCTATCTCTTTCTTGTACATTTTCGGAAAACCCTTCATTCATATTGCTTCCTAAGTGGATGAATTTTCCATTTGTTCCAGATCCTTCACTTTTGGAAACGAACACCTTGTCAGTTTTAGAAAATACATGCTGTATCATTTCGCCAGTCTTTGTATTAGTTGTTCTACCAAAGAACTGATTCCCTAGATTTGAAATTATTACCTCAGATTTATCTTTTCCATATTTGTCTATTAATTGACTCATATCCTGTACTCCAAAAACCGTAGCAATCCTATTACTTCTTGCTGTTGCGGGTATCTGCTCAATATTTGGAATGAAAATGGTAGGTGCTTCATCGAGTAAAATGATAGACTTTTCTTGGTTGGGTCTATTCATTTGTTTTAGTGATACCGCTGTTATTAGAGATATTATAGGGCTATAAACACCAGGTAAAGTACTGTCATTTCCCAAGCATAACATCGATGGGTTTTCAGGGTTGTTTAAATGTAAATCAACATCGTTACCTGAAAGAATCCAAAATATGTCCTGAGAATTTAAAATTGACAAAGCATTTTGTAAAGTAGAAAGCATTCCGGCTACTGTTTTCTCGGAACCTCGTTCTATACTTTCCCTTAAACTTGCGACCATACCCCCAGCTTCATAATCTTGACTTACTTTCTCTATAAGTTCATTGACAGAATTATGCAGAATTAAAGAAATTGTATGTGGTATCGTACATTTTTCAGGGTATTCATTCCTTAAATACCAAATAACTCCTGCCAAAATCATTTTTGCGTTATTTGTCCAAAAATCATTTTTTTTTATAGTTTCAGGTATAAGATTATTGATCAGTACCTGCGCATATTCAATTGCGACCGCACTTTTTATCAAATATTTTGGGTCTATTGGATTGGCTCTTTGGCTTAAATAAGGATGTTTAAAGTCAATATTATAAACTTTTACATTTGATTTTTGATAGCTGATTTTTAATTTGTTAGTTAATTCAGGACTCTTAAAATCGTAAAGTATTCCCGTGAATCCTGCCTTTCCTATTTGCTTAATTATTGGCTCAAATAAGCTCACTGATTTTCCAGAACCTGCACCTCCTTGTATAAATATTCCTCGATACGGGTTTTTTAAATGTATATCTCCGGAGTTTGTTTTAAATACAAATTCGCTCTCTTGAGTTTTTTTTACCGCAGCAGTAAATTTTTCTGGTTTAGTATTTCTTTTATGCTTCTTCTTGTATATTAAAAAACCCGCTAGTGCTATTATTCCCAAAGTTAGTATCAGCAGAAGGTTGTAGATATAAGTTATAGATGTATTGTGTGTTATTTGTTTACTGAATAAAAATAATAGCAAGGCTAAGGATACGTATAAGATGCTATTATTAATAAGAATCCCTACTATTACTCTTGGAAATTTCTTTGATTTAGTGTAATAAAATGATATATATAAAATTGCTCCTATGACTAACATTGTCAATATATCAATTAAAACACTACTTTTTTCAAACAACTTTTCGAATGAAAACAAAAAGCTAGAGTACATGTGTCCCGAAAAACTAGGTTCTAAATATCCATGATAATCAATACCTAAAAAATGTAAACAACTAAAATAAAAGAGATGAAATTCAACGATTATTGGTGAAGCCAATAACGCGAAAACGAATATTGATTTTATTAGTTTAATTATAATTCCTCCTAATGAAGTTACTTCTCCTAATGACATATTAAAATAATTTTATTGTTAATAATAAAACACTAACTGCTAGTAAAACATAAGTAATAAATCGATTAGATTTATTTTCAATTAGTTGTATTCTCTGCAAGTCCTTTATTTGATCTTTTTGGATATTAAATAGTTTGTTCCAAAAAGCAATGACCTCTTCTAATCTTTTCGTTGAAATTTCAGAATTTGCTGCTATTTTTAAGCTTTCTTCATATTGTAAGATGTTTTCTTTTTGCATTAACACTAATTTTTCTAATTTTACTATTTCATCACTTAATATTTCTACTAGGATTTCGGTATTTTTACTCATATTTCTAAGTTGTTTTGGTTTGATTTAATTTCTTTTTCGGACTTTTCACTATCCTCAATTTTTTCAAGTTCTTTTTTTGATTCGTAATCTTTTAAAATTCCTGCTTGTCGTCTGGCTTCAATAAAATCCATATTGATTATAGAAACTGGCTTTACAACTTCTTCTATGAATTTATATTCTTTTATAGCATGTAAATAATCTTCTTTTGTTTTTATTTCTTTTCGTTCTGAAAAATTAAAATTTTTGAGACTTGGTTTTAACCCTTTAGAAGCTGTTTTTAATGGCTTTAAAAGAGAAGTGTTTAATTCACTAGTTTTTGTTTTCAATTTATGAATTTGTCTGTCTTCAACTGCTTGTAAAGTCTTGTCTAATGGAATTCCTAAATCATTTTTCAATCCATTTTTAATTAAATTAGACCCTGACATAGAACTGTTTATATCACTCATTTTATGGTCTGTCTTTGTTCCTTTATCAATTACTCTAAAACCTTGTATTTGTCCTTGTTTGTTTATAGTTGGCTTAATTTCTAATCCATTTTTATCCATTGCCTTGATATAATTACTAAGTGTATTTGGATTAGCTCTAACGATAGATTGATGTTTTCTAAAAATTTCTGTTTTTAGGTTTTTAAAGTCCCCTTTTTTTTGGTCGATATTTTTAATGTTTTCAAACATTTTTTCCTTTGCTGAAACCAAACCCCTTTCTTTTGCTATTTCGTGTGCTATCCATTGTCCTCTTTTCCCAATATGATGATCTGAAATGAGTTTCCCGTTTGGCTGCACTCTGCTTGCAATGATGTGAATATGTTTATGTTGCTTCTCAGTATGTACAAAAGCGACATACTGCTGTTTTACAGGATCAATTCCTAATCTGGTTAAATAATCCTGTGCTATCTCTTTCAGTTCCTTATTGGTCAATTTTTGACTGTCCTTGATATCAGGAGAGAGAACCAAACTAAAAGTTTTGTTAGTTGCCCTTTGGTTTAAATCTTGAATGACTTTCATTTCTTCAACGATTTCTTTTGGAGTAGAACCACAAAGTAAATTCCTGTCAAGTTCATAACCTTTATTTTCATTAAGCACGTAATTTGCCAATGCGCCACCACCGTTACAACTTTTTGAAAGACCAATCATAATTATTTGAGTTTCATTAAATGCTCACGAATTAATTTACTTGTTGCTATGGATTCTTCTTTTACCCCTGTAGTGTCTCCTAGTTTAAAGAGATTTGAAATTCTCCTAAAATTGTCTGCATATTTTGATAATAATTGATAACATACAATTTCTTCAGGTGTCAATTTGCTAGACAATTTGTAATTAAAAACCAAAGCTCTCATAAGTTCAGAAACTGAAATACCACTATTTGAAGCTTGTTTTTTTATTATCAAATATTCAATTTTAGATACTCGAAATTTTATAAGATTGTCTTTCATATTTTTTTAATTTTAATGAATGAAATTTTCTTTTTTGCAACCATCGGGCGTAAAAAACGAGAGCCGTTTTGGTGCAATGCGAAGCAATTGTGACCACAACGGCACATCTCGATCATTTTTGTGTTTATCGAGACCTGAAATTGTTGGTGCAAAACCATTCGTTAAAGTCTTTATATCCATTGAAAAGGGAGCTGCAATCAACTGAGTTTTTAAAAGATTCTTTGATAATTTCTGTGTATTTATTTCCTGTGGTATCATTATCTAAATACAATTCAATGGTTTGGTAGTTTTCCAAAACCGATAAATTTTTAGTTATCAAAGCGGCAGAATTTAAAATAAGATAATCTGATTGCTCCACCTTTTTATTATCTCTGATTTGAATAAATGAGAGGTAATCAAAAAAGCCTTCGAATATTCTCAATATTTGAGATTTGTTTGAAATAATGGTGATGTCTTTTTTACCTAAACAGATTTTCGCATACTTAGAACGAATTTCAAAACCACCACTTTTGTTCTCAAACCCTATCGCAAAATATTTCTTGTCGTTGATAGTATAATAAACCTCTTTAAGATTACTCTCTGTTTGAAACTTAGTAATTCCTCTACTTTTTAAATATTGGATTAATGCTAAATGTTTAATTTGTATTATTTTTTCGATATGGTTCTCATTATTTTGCTCTTTTACTGGAGTTTCAAAAACTTGCTTTTGAAAAGAAAAAAATGAATCAAACTTTTCTAGATAGCTCAAAGCTTCAGTAACATTAAATCCGAATTTTTCAATTACAAAGTCGATTACATTACCTCCTTTTTGTTCTCCGTGGTCAAACCATCGATTAATCTTTCTATTGAGCTTAAAAGAGGCTGATTTTTCAATTCTAAAAGGGGATAAATACCAACTTTCATTTTCATTTGATTTTGTGGGTTCACATCCTAAATTTTGAAGTACTTTTTCTATTGATATTTCTTTTGCTTGAGTAGTATTCATAGATTGTAATATTCTAGGTTTAAAAATCTTTAAAAAAGTGATGAATTGATGACAAACAATCCTTAGCCTTTATATATTCTAAGAATCTTTTATCATCATTTTATCATCAATTCATCATTGTTTATAATTCTTCATCATTTATTCGTCATCAATCTTTTTTTTGATGACAAACTGATGACAACGTAAAAGGTTATTAATAAGGGGTTAATCGCCCTTTATCATCAAATCATCAAAATCTTTCAATAAAAATTCTCTAGAAACAGTATAGTATCTTCCTTTACTCAAATTTTGGTAAAAATCTAAATCATTTGTGACAGTGATTTTCTGATATTGATTTGAATTAGATTGTTGCTGTAACTTCCAGTCGTTGCGAATGATTTTTTTTATTTCATTAGCATCGTGTTTAATTTTGAACTTGTTTAGAAAATTCAATAAATCAGAAAAACAGAATTGTATTATTTCAGCATCTAGGCTATCCATCGTATTTATCAAAACATTTGCTAATTCAATTTCTATTTTATTAGAATTGAATTTCACAAGCTTTTCTAATGCTTTAGTCTTTATCTGCTGTGGAGTAAACCACATCCTCGAATTATTACCCGTAGAAATTTTTCGATTTGATATGAAGTGCAGAAAAGCAGGAATTTCGCTCATTAACTTGCTTAAAAAATCGACATCTTCTTTTTCGTATTTTTCAATTTTTCTAACCCAAAACCTTGTTTCTTCTTTGTCTACTTTTATGAATGAGCTTTCATTATTAGAACACAGTATAAATTTCCCAAAGAAATGAGCTTCTTTTTTATCTTTACCTTTAGCCTCAGTTTTATGAGAATTAGTAGTAGATAAGTATTTTATTCTCTCTGTCAACTCATCCGTCTTAAACAACACCTCGTCAACTGCAATAATTAATCGATTCGTCCAATCGCTGTTAAATTGTGAGGTAAAATCACTATTAGTTAAAAATGTCATATTGTACTCAAAAATTTCTTTGAGCCATTTTAGCATTGTACTTTTACCTGTCTCCCTTTCCTTGGATACCAGACAGAGTATGGGAAGGAACTGGGTTGGATTTAGGTACAAAAGCTGGAAATAATCAATTCCTAGTTCTTTTTGTTCACCGAAAATATGTTCTATAAATTTTATGGTATTACTTATGTCTCCCTCAATTGGTTTTTTACTAATTGCGTGATATGTGTTGTAATAGTCTTGAACTCTTTTCTTAAATAATTCTGGACGATTTTCAGGTATACAAATAAAACCGTCATAAATTTCAATCTCTGAAAGGATATTTTTTCCAAAATCTTGCCTTAAAAGCTCAGGACTCCATGGAATAAGTATTTCAATACTATCTCCTGAAAGAGTAGGGAAAAGAGATTTTTTGAAATAAGTTGTCTGGACCCTGATATATTTGTCTTTCATATACAATGAGTTTTTGTATATTTGTGATATACAATGATTTATTTACGCGTTGCAATTTGGCAGAATTGCACGCTTTCTTTTTTTACTATTTTTCGCGAAGATTATTAATGATTCCTTTGGCATAACAAGCCATGACAAAGGCATTAAAAAGCATTCCTAAAGAACTCAATAAAGTAAAGTCTTTGTTGAAAAGGTATATTTGCAGAACAGCAAGAGTCGAGAAAATGATTAGTAGAATAACCAATCTAATGTTTTTATTTTCCATAAAAATTTGATTTAGTTATTTTTTCCAATTATTAGATTCTTGCTCGATTTGCGAAATCGGTTCACTAGGATTTTGTAATAAAAAATCTTCCAAGTCTTGTTTACGGAAGTAATTGAGTTTTCCTAAGGGTTTGAAAAACTTAATTTTTTTGTCAGCAGTTAATTTATAAAGGTAGCTAGGTTTATAACCTAAAAATTCCGCAGCTTCTTCTTGCGATAAGATTGTTTTAACTGCGATACTTAATTTCGAAATACTATTCTCTATATTGAATAGCTTTTCTTCGATTTGTAGATTCCTCATAATTTTCTTTTGTTTAGAATTATGAAGCAAAGGAATGAATGAGAAACGATAAGAAAAATAAGGCGTTAAGGCTTACGCCTTACTTTACGCCTTTTCCTTATTTTTACCAGTTACCCATTTTCCAACATTATCTGGATTCATTGGGTAATCTTTTAAATCAAAATTATTATTTATAAAACTACAAACTACTTTTTTATCAATCTTTATAAACTGATTTCCAAAAATCTCATTCAAAAAACTTAAAAGCAACTTTTTGTTAGGAATTTTTTTTCTCCCTACAGGCAACCAATTTATTTTTTTGTGATTTCCTTCTAGTTTTATTAGTCTCTCAAATTGATAAAACTCACAGTTAAAATAATTATATTTTAAAGCATTATCAAAAAGACTTCTAATTTCATCTTCATTAAATTTACTTTTCTTCAAATCATCTAACACTTTGACAATGGGAGTTGAATCATCAAAATCTTTATAATAAACATTGTTTTCTATTTTTTTTGGCAAATAATGAAGAAGAAACATTAAAACAATCCCTATAACAAAATAGAATAAGATTAAGTATTTATTTTCATTGTGTTTTATCATAAAGAGAGCATAACCACAAGCAATAGAAAATGAACCAAAAAACCAACTCCTTAGCACCGCTTTTCTTCTATTCAATTTTGAATTAAATTCTGTTTCGTCACCAAAGGATCTATCGATTAAAATCGGTATGATACTACTAAAATAAGCATAGGATTCAAAGACAAATAAAAAGGATAAAACCACCGAATAAAAAAGGGAAAGACTAGGAGTATTCATATTTTTTTAAATTTTAAAACTCAAATATAAGAAAAAACAATCAATGCTTTTTAGTCTTTGTTTTCCTTTAATGTTCGTCGAATGTTCGTTATAGACCATAAAAAAAGCCCTTACATTACTGTAAAGGCTTGATTTTAAAAGTGGTCCCACCTGGGCTCGAACCAGGGACCACCTGATTATGAGTCAGGTGCTCTAACCAGCTGAGCTATAGGACCGGTTTAGAGTTTGCAATA
>JAAFGX010000178.1 GCA_010365115.1 Paludibacter sp. | reverse complement strand
GATTTGGATTTAGGGGAAAAGTAAAAAAAGAATAAATTTTTTTTAGTTGTAGTCAAAATAAATGGTTCTATGACGTTTGGTATGGGTAATTGGGTTTTGTAATGATTGCAGCTGGCTATTAGGGACTGGTCCTGATACATCGGGAGCAGACTCACTTGCTAAAAAAATCAGGTGTCATATTAATTTTTAAAGGATTCTGGTCAAATAGTTAGCACTATCATGCCAGTTGCCAGTTGCCAAAAGCCAGCAGCTGATTGTATAAACCATTTGAAAGCAGTCGCAAAATTTACCCACACGATCCGTCATAGAGCCAAATAAATTGTCTACATTTGTTTCGTCAAAATACGAAATAAAATTGTATGACGGTTAAAATAAAATACTTCACAGATAATCAAGAGAAGTTGGCTCGCTATGGCAAGGCTCTTTCACACCCAGTGCGTGTATTTATTCTCGATTACCTCGCAAATAATATCAATAAATGTTGTTACAGTGGGGATATGGCCGAAGAATTACCAATTGCGCGTTCAACCCTATCAGAACACTTAAAAGAATTGAAAAAAGCCGGATTGATACAGGGTGAAATAAATCCACCCTACATCAAGTATTGTATTAATCGCGAAAATTGGCTGGAGGCAAAAAACACAATGAATCAATTTTTTGATTTGAAAATTTGAAAATTAGTAATCAATGGCCGCTTCATTTCCAAATTTTCAAATTATCTCATTTTAAATTAAATAAAGAACATGAATATCAAAATTTTAGGTACAGGTTGCCCCAAATGTAAAACACTTGAAAAACTTACCCGCGAAGTGGTAGAACAAAATGGAATCGAAGCCACCATCACCAAAGTGGAAGACATAATGGAAATAATGAAGTACGGCATCATGTCTACGCCTGCTCTGGTTGTTGACGAAAAAGTTGAAGTAAAAGGACGGGTTCCTTCATTGGATGAAATCAAAAAAATATTAATCAAATAAAACAGTCGCTATGAAAAAAATCATTTTATTAGGTTTTGTTCTGATGGTGATGACAACCAGCTTTTCATGCAATGCTCAAACATCAAAAAAGGAAACAAAAAGTTCTGCATTCACAAAAGTGGAAGTCTATTATTTCCATCTTTCTTCCCGCTGTGTGACATGTAAAACAGTAGAAGCAGAGGCAAAAAAAGATTTAGAAGCACTTTATGGTGAAAAAGTCAGTTTCCAATCAATTAATCTTGAAGACGATGCCAGCAAGGCAATTGCTGAAAAGTTGCAGATTTCGGGCCAGACACTTTTGCTGGTAAAAGGAGAAACTAAAATCAACCTCACCAACGAAGGATTTATGTATGCCCGAAATAATCCCGAAAAGTTTAAATCAATTATCAAAGAAAAGGTTGACGGTCTATTTAAATTATAGCCGATATAAACGACCAGGTAACAGAGAACAATTTTTTGAACAAAATTCTTTTTCATAGGAGTTCCGCGAGAATCATTAATCTAATTTTCAATAATCTAATTAAAATTTATTCGAGTGAATTTCTTGACTAATATTTTAGAAAACAGCACTTTGCCGTGGGTTACGGCATTTGTACTTGGATTAATGACAGCGATTAGTCCCTGCCCTTTGGCGACCAATATCACAGCGGTGGGTTTTATCAGCAAGGACATTGAAAATAGAAAGCGGGTATTTATAAATGGAATACTCTATACCTTAGGGCGTGCAATAACCTATACTTCAATTGCTTTGATTATTTATTTGGGCGCAGACCAGTTTAAATTCTCTGGCTTTTTTCAGCGTTATGGGGAAAAAATCCTTGGCCCGTTGCTGATTATCATTGGTTTGTTTATGCTTGGTATGATTAAAATTAAATTTCCGGGTATGAGTAGGCTAACTTCTAAAATGGAAACAAAAACCAAATGGGGTTATTTTGATACCATTTTATTGGGAATGGTATTCGCATTGGCTTTTTGTCCTTACAGTGGTGTACTTTATTTTGGGATGCTTATTCCCATGACAATCAGTAGTGCAAGTGGATTGTATCTACCCATCGTTTTTGCCTTGGCAACAGGTATTCCGGTAATCATTTTTGCATGGATATTGGCCTTCGCAGTTTCCGGAATCGGCAATATTTACAATAAAGTGAAAATTTTCGAGCTGTGGTTCAGGCGCATCATTGCTGTCTTATTCATCGTTGTCGGGGTATATTATATTTTCAGGGTATTCTTATAAAAAAATTTAAAGTAGCATTTCGTCTTTTTGCGAATAGTATTGTGTATTCAAACATGGAAAAAAGAAAAAAAATCAAACTCATTGCCTCCGTAACAGTTATACTGCCGGCATTGGTCGTGCTGTATTTCATACTTCAGCCTTTGGTCGATTATATAACGTATAGTTTAGTCGGATTAAATGCCCAGACTCACCTGGGAGCATCGATCAATTTCTTTATTTACGATACCATAAAAATTCTCATTCTCTTATTTCTCATTAGTTCGCTGATGGGCCTGATAAATGCCTATTTCCCAATCGACAGGCTTCGTATTTATTTGACCACAACAAAAATGTATGGGCTTCAATACTTTTTTGCATCAATCTTTGGTGCAATTACACCTTTTTGTTCCTGTTCATCCATTCCTCTTTTCATCGGTTTTGTAAAAGGTGGAATACCACTTGGGGTAACTTTTGCTTTCCTGATCACCTCTCCTTTGGTAAACGAAGTGGCCGTGGCCATGTTCCTGGGATTATTCGGGATTAAAGCGACACTTGTTTATGCGATCAGTGGCATATTCCTGGGAACAGTTGGTGGCTATATTCTTGGCAAATTCAAATTAGACAGATATTTGTCCGACTGGGTAAAAGAAATCCAGGCTAATTCGGAACAGGAATCGGACCAATGGGAAATAGACAAGACACCGTTTATCGATCGGCTGCCTATCATTATCCGTGAGGGCTGGAATATTGTTCGGAAAGTGCTGGTGTACGTGATTATTGGAATTGCCATTGGTGCTGCCATGCACGGATATGTTCCTGAAAATTTCTTTACTGAATATCTGTCGGCCGATAAATGGTATGCTGTACCCCTTGCTGTGATACTTGCAGTTCCGATGTATGCCAATGCAGCAGGAATTGTACCTGTCATTCAGGTGTTTGTTGCAAAAGGCGTTCCTCTTGGTACTGCACTTGCGTTTATGATGGCTGTTGTGGGCTTATCACTACCAGAAGCCACATTACTCAAAAAAGTGATGAAGTGGAAACTCATTGGTATTTTCTTCGCAACAATAACCGTGTTTATCATTCTACTTGGATATTTATTTAATTTGATTTTATAATGAAAACAACGGATCTATAACTTATCTAAAGTAATGATCTACGGACCATCACAAATATTGAAATCGTTTCACACTTGAGGAATTTAAAATTCTAGTAGGCATTAATGTCGACTTAATTAGTGCAGAAGCAAAACGTAGGTGGATGATGTTCTTTGGAGATCATGAGCGCAGTTGTGATGAATTCATAACTATTGCCTTCTCACTCTTTAAAGGATTAATTGTTTCATGTATTTCCGCTCCCTTTATATTTGATAAAAAGAACGTTGAACCAGGTCGTATTGCAATATGCTAAATAAAACTTACAGGTAATTTATCTGTACTAAATTTGTCTAAAAGAAGTTTTGCATTCATGCAGGCATTATCCGAATCCACAAGGGGTCATTGTTCCTTTATCAAAGGAATCAATCTGAATATCAATAATAATCCGCCGACATAAATGCCGATACAAGGCAGAAACTTCGCATAAAAAATTGCGATACAATGTTTTATACACGATAATGGCAGCCATATTATTAATCAAAATGAATTGTTCCCAATGGTGAGATTTTCATCAAACAAATATCATCACCCATTTTTACACTCTTCAAAAGGTCAATATCGACTTCGCAACCAAATGCGTTCTCGAAAAGCACTTTGCTATATCCTGTTGTACATTGACACCATGTATTACTATCTAACTTATCAACTTCGGCAAGCATAGGGCAAGTGCAAAACGGAAACTGCAAATAAAGTTCGCTATCATTATAAGATATACCAGCAGCTTTTGCCTTTTCATTGTTTGCAAATTCTTCCAAATTTGTCGATGATACCATAAGTTCTTTTACAAGCGCATATTTTTCATCCATGGTATAACCACATTGACAATTCATCCTGATTTTTTTCGCAGTTAGTATGTCGAAATTGTCCTTCAATCTTTTCATTGTGTTTTTAACCCAAATCGGATTGCCTTCAAATTCTCCGTTTACTATATTTTGAGCAATTGTGTCATTACTTTCTGCTTTTACAGCACCAAAGATTACTTGTTCCTGAATTTTTCTTATGTTGAGCATTATTTTATGCTTTTAAAATTTTAAACACTTGCACTATTTTCTTTTAATATGGCTGCCAACTTATTGATACCAACAATAAACCTTCTTTTTACCTCACAATTAGCAGACCAGGCACATCTCAGTTGCCTATTAAATATGTCATTTTCAATTGCTGACCTTTTCACTGTTTTAAAAACTCATATATGATACGGACTACTTCATCGGGTTTTTCAACAAACGGGAAATGATTGCTCTTACTGATCACTTCCAGTCTTGCATCAAGGATGTCCGCCCATTGTTCTGCAGCCGATAAGGGAATGGGATCTTCGGCTGCATGTATGACCAATGATTTAACTTTTGGCTTTTTATATTCCTTTTGATTAAACAAAGAATTATTCATTTCACGATAAAACCGGTCACGGATCTCTTGTCCCCTTTCTTCACTCATTTCAACTTTATTGCCATTCATAATAAACTCAGCCACTTTTGTTTTGTCATAAAACCTGTTGGCCATAATTCGCAGAGATTCATCATCCATGCCTTTTGCAGCTTCGCTCATTCCAGGCAAAGCCCTTATAGCCTTCAGATCAATCTGCTCAAGCTGATTTTTCGAGTTATTGCTGGTCTCTTCAAACCCTTTATCATTAAGCGGACCTGCACTACAATCAATAATGGCATCGATATGCTCAGGATACTTCAGTGCATAGAGATACGCCAGGTAGCATCCCGATGAATGACCCAAAAGAACAATTTTGTCTATTCCCAACTTCTCCCTGATATGCTCGATATCCTGAACAAATAAGCCTACTTTAATGCTGTCCATACGTATCCACCCCAACAATTCCGTCTTACTGGAGTAAATTTTTGTCGATAAATTGCGGCAGCAGATATTTGAGCTGAGAAGTTTTGGTGTCGTT
>JAAFGX010000177.1 GCA_010365115.1 Paludibacter sp. | reverse complement strand
CTCGATTATTGCTCTAATCCCAAATATTTGATGTTCTTTTTCCATGATGCAAATATATAAAAAAAACCACCAGCTTTTGACTGGTGGTTTTTAATAAAAATTATGTTGTAAATTAGAATTTATCCCAAAAAATGTGATTTTTCAATACGTCTCCACCAATAGCGCTAGAGGCTGCTGTATAGTTTTCACCATTAACTGTTCGTTCGTTACTTGGATAAGTAAGTCTTTTTGGAATTTGACCTTCAGCTTCAGAATAAGCACTTGCTGGAGCAACCAGTGCAGGGAAATCAAGTCTTCTGTAAGAAGTCCAAGACTCAAATCCTCTATTGTAGAATGCAATCCATTCTTGCTTACCTATTTTTTCTTTAGCGGAAGATCCTGGCGCTGTAGTAAAATTAACGCTTGGATTCAATAAATATGCAGCAGCTTGATTTGCTATTCCCCAACTTTCAAACGAGGCTGTAATTGCTTTATCGTAATAATATTGAGTTGTATTTCCGACTGAAATTCCATTTGATGCTGCTTCAGATAAGTAAAAATTCACTTCTGCTGCCTCCATAAACTGTGAAGAAAAGTCTTGAGCTGTTAGGATGGGGTTGACGTGCGAGAAGTTTTGATATATGTTTGTGTAACCATATCTACCGCCTTTATAGCTGCCATCTTCTAACGCAGTAAAGTATTTAGTTCTTCTTGGGTCATTTAATGTGTTCATAGCATCAACGATGATTGAAGTCGGTACAAAATCGTTTCTGTTATCTGCTACTAAAGTTTCGTAAATTGGATTGTAATTTGGCGCAGATAGAGCATATTTAAAAGATGCATTGTTGGCATTTGTTAATATTACCCCGCTGTTATAAGCATTTTCAATTGTAGTTTTAGCTAATGTTGGATTTGTGTCAATAAGATTGACTGCTAATTTTAATTTTAACGAATTAGCAAATAATTTCCATTTCGTAACGTCACCACTATAAACTATATCGCCACTCGCAAATGATTTTTTAGAAGTATCTAATTTTGCAATTGCAGCGTCCAAACGAATGATTAGCTTTGAGTAAACTTCGGCCGCATCGTCATACTTTGGTAAAACGTTAGTAGAGTTTAAAGATTCAGTATATGGTATATTTCCAAATGAATCTACTAATATTTGGTAAGTATAAACTTCAAAAATATCTGTTATTGCTAACTTGTTTTGTTGTTCAATCTGAAATTGAGCATCAGAAACTCCAGTAGGAGCTACTTCTGTAGGTATTATTTTTTTAACAGATTCTAAACCACCTAATACTGTACCATAAAGATTTCGCCAGTGACGATCTGCAATTGCCCTAGAGCTTATTCTGTATCTTGACTCCCCAGTGTATTGAGTTGCAGCAAGGTATTGAGGAAAGTATCTAAAAATTGCTCCTACATTAACGTTTGGATTTGTTAATTGATCTGACAACGCTTTTTGAGAATTAGATAATAAAGTTTCCGCGGGAACATTATATGCTGAATCTTTGTTTTCGTTAAAATCTTCGTTATCACTTACACAACTTGTCATAAATAATGACAAGATTGTTATTGAATATATTAATTTTTTCATTGCTTAGAATTTTACTTTTACGTTAAATGAATATACTTTAACAGTAGGCATAACACCAGACTGGAAGCCTTGAATGTTTCCAGATGATGTTCCTGCTTCAGGATCAGCGTCTGGTAAGTTTTTGTGGATAATCCAAACATTGTTACCAATTAAGCTAAATGACATATCTTTTATGAAGCCATTGTTTAAAAATTTTGAAGGTAATGAGTAAGTAAACCCGATTTCTCGTAATTTCACATAGGATGCATCATAAACAAAGTTGCTATTAGGGTTACCGGATACTCCAAAACCTACACCATCGAATTCACTAGAAGTAGATGCGTCTACACGAGTTGTGTTCGTTATAGAGTTACCATTTGAATCTATTACTACTCCTGGATTAATGTATCCACCACCATTTGCTAAACTGTTTCTGACAGGATTTCCTAAGTCATTAATGTATGCCGTTTGTACACCAACTCCAGTATCCTGTCCGTAAGCTTGATCAAGTGAGAAAACACTTCCTCCTTGTTTGACGTCAATAAGGAAATTGAAAGAAAGGTTTTTATATGTTAATCTATTTGATACACCACCAATCCAATCTGCTTGAATATTTCCAATTATTTGATCTTCTTCTATCACGTAATTACCATCTGTATCAACAACTTTGCTTCCACTCGGGTCACGAAGTATTCCTTGGCCTCTTATTGCTCCATATTGTTCACCAACAGTTGCGTTAAGTGATACGTTTTGATTCCAACTAGCCAATTGAAGATTTGTTCTTCCTTGATTTAAAGATACAACTGTGTTTTTGTTTTTAGACCAGTTTACACCTATTTGCCACTGAAAATCTTTAGTTTTAATTGGAGAACCAGATAAAGCTATTTCAATTCCTTTGTTTTCAAGTTCTCCAGCATTTACTTGAGAAAAGCTATAACCTGTTGATGGGGATTGAGGTACGTTAAATATTTGATTTTCTGTATTAGATTTGTACACAGATAGATCTAAAGTTAACCTGTTTTTTAAAACCGAAGCTTCTATACCAGCTTCCCAACTTTTTTGTTTTTCAGGTTTTAGATTTTTAAAATCTACGAAGGTACTACTATTTTGGAATAGAGGGTTGCCTGAAAGTAGACCGTTATTTATTCTTGCTCCTAATATTCCTGCTGCTGGATCGTTCCCAACTTGAGCATAGTTAATTCTTAATTTTCCTAAAGATAACCAGTCTGCGTTCAATATTTCACTAAAAATAAAACTTGATCCTACAGAATAATAGTCATATGAGTTATTGTCTACATAAAGTGTAGTCGATTGATCTCTGCGATATGATCCTTCTAGATATAAAGTTTTATTATAATCAAATGAAGCTTGGGCGTACACTCCTGATTTCTCAGAGTAAATTTCGCTCTCAATAGGTGCTACAAAGTTATTTGAGTTGGCTAAAGTATAAAGTCTAGGTTTTACTAATCCTCCAGTAGTAGACCCGTTAAATGAATCAGCTCCAGTTTTTATTAAAGTTGCTCCTCCTAATAATTTCGCGCCAATTTTAGACCCTAATTTGAAATCGTAAGTTGCAATGAAATCGTAAGTTTGTTGAAGGAATGCTCTTGTGTATAATGAGTATCCTGATTTTTCACTACTTTGACTTACTCCAAATTCTTCAGCATGACTTCCTACAGCTTTTCTAAGTTCTTGTCTGTCATTCGAATTGTCGATAGTTGCTCTTGCTAATAAATTAAAGTTATCTGTAACGTCGTAACTTAAGTTGACACCTGTTAAAATCCTACGTCTGACATCACTTTCAAAGTTTTCGTATCTGTCCCAGTATGGGTTATTCCAATAGGAAGGTGTTAAATCACCTCCACTTGGATTGTTCATATTCCAAGTAATGTTTTCACGATTTCTGAAATATTCTTGTTTTTGCTCTTTAATATCAACATTAGTTTGCCACCATTGTCTAAAACCACCAACAAAGTTGTCTCCGTATCCTAAGCTATTTCTTCCTACTGTATTCTGGTCAGTAAACGTAAAGAAAGCTCTTGCGGTTAATTTATCACTTAAATCCTTAGAAAAATTACCATTAATTATGTTTCTCTTTAAACTACTATTTGGTAAAATTCCTTTATCTTCATTGTTCGTGATACTAAGGTTAAACGTGCTGGTTTCATCACCACCGCTTAAGTTTAAGCTGTTAACCGTACTAAACGATTTCTCGAAAAAAGTTGTTGGGTCATTCTGTGCGGCAACCCAAGGTGTTGATTTTCCGAAATTTGCATTACCAGGAGCAAATGCATTCCAATTGTAAACTTGAAGAGTTGGATCGAAAGCATTACCATAAGATATATCATATCCTGTTGGTACCAATAAATCATCTGTACCATCTCCGTTAACGTCTGTTACAATTAAGTCATCATTACCTGTATAACCTCCTCCCCCATATTGTTTTTGATATTTAACAAATGTAGATTTGTCAAATGTCCCTACAGAAGCTGTTGAGCTAAATGACACGCCCAATCCTGCGTTTTTCTTCCCTTTTTTTGTAGTAATCATAATAGCACCGTTAGATGCTGCACTACCATATAATGCCGACGCTGCTGCGCCCTTCAGAACATTTATCGATTCAATATTATTTGGGTCAATATCGGATGCTGAGTTACCAAAATCAAATCCATCTCTACCTGATTGAGCATCTGATGTATTTAAATTCGCATTATTTACTGGTACTCCATCAATAACAATCAACGCTTGGTTGTTACCAGTTATACTTTTTGTTCCTCTTAAAACAATGTTTGTAGAGCCACCAAAATTTGAGTTGCTTCTAACTTCAAGACCAGCAACTTTACCAGTCAAATTGTTTAGAAAGTTTGATGTGGGAGTTGTGTTTACTTCTTCGGCAGAAAGTTTCTGTGAAGAATATCCAAGTGATTTCTTTTCTCTAGTAACACCCAAAGCGGTTACTACAACTCCTTCAAGTTCTACTGCAGTACCCACCATTTTAACATTGATTTGTGATGAAGTAGCTGCTAGTGATTGACTTGTCATCCCGATGTAGCTAAAAAGTAGTACTTGACTTGGCGATGCTTTGATGGTGTACCTCCCATCAAAATCAGTTTGTGTTCCAGATTTAGTTCCTTTAACTAATACACTTACGCCTGGTATAGGCATTCCTGTATTGTCAGAAACAACTCCTGTCACAGCTCTCTCTTGCGCAAAAGTTAGTTGCGCCATCAGTACTACAAGTAGTACTAAGATTCCATTGAACTTTAGTTTCATTTTTTAATATTTTGAATTAGTCCCACAAAACTCATAATAATTTGTTAACATTCCTAATAAAAGAAAGTCTTTTTTTTATGAATTTTAAAATTTAACATTATAACATATATGAATGATTGTGTTGGAAAAGTGTGTTTTTTTGATTTCTGAACTGCCATTTACCATTGCTATTTTTAGTAAGCCAGTACTGGTTTTAAGGCCAATTCCAATTCCGATACCAACTAGATTTGTGTTTTTATTGAAGTTATTATCTTCGATAAGGGTTTGTAACCTGCAGTAATCTAGTATTGTATGAGCATAAAGTGTAGGGGAGAGCATATAGCGGTATTCTGTAAGGATAGAATTCATGAAATTTGCCGCTAAGCTGTTTTCTGCAAATCCTCTAATAGTATTTATTCCTCCAAAGCGGTACAATTCATTGTTAATATAGGTGGAGCTATGTAAATAATAAT
>JAAFGX010000176.1 GCA_010365115.1 Paludibacter sp. | reverse complement strand
AAAACCAAGCTGGCTAGGCAAAGAAGTAACGAATGACAACCGGTATTACAACTCTAATTTAAGTATTAATCCTTTTATGAACTGGTAATAATTAGTTTTTAAAAACCTCTATCGTTACGGTCATCACCCCAGCACCCTTATTTTTAGCTATTTCCATAAAAGCTTTTTTAGAAAGATCAATATCTCTTGATTTTACAAAAGGTCCTCTATCAGTAACTTCTACAATAACAGACTGTCCATTAGCCTGATTGGTAACTCTTAATTTAGTTCCAAAAGGAAATTTTTTATGAGCGGCAGTATATTTGTGCATGTCAAATAGCGCTCCACTAGCTGTTCTCCTACCGTGAAATTTATCGGCATAATACGAGGCATGTGCGTCTTTCTTGTACATGACTAATTCACCCATTTTATCTTCTACCGAATCTTTTTTAATTTCTGGTTGAATAACTATAATTTTGGCCTTTTTTATCGTGTCTTTGGCTACTACTGCCTTTTGAATTAGTGGTTTTTGAATTGGTGCTTTTTGATTATTTATAATTTGGCTTTGACTACTCACCAATGCAACAATGGCAAATAAAAAAAGGATTGTTATTAATTTTCTCATTATTAACTTTTTAGTTCGACTTCATTTAAACAAAAACCATACCTCGATGAAAAAAGCCCTATAAATAGGGCTTTTTAATGTCTTTCTAGAACCACATTGACCATGGAATTCTACTCAATATAAGTATTAATCCCAATCCGTAAAAAATAGAAAAGGTCTTAAATTTTGACTCAGACGTTATCAATTTTTTATGTTTTGTCCATCCAATCGTGATTAACGTAATAGCAATAATATTAATAAGTGGATGCTCTAATGAAGTTAATCGCAATGCTTTATCAGACATTTGTCCTATAGAAGCAAAACCTAATGGAGAAACAAAATACAAAATCAATCCAATTAACAATTGAGTATGTGTTCCTATTAATCCCATAATAGCAATTTTTCGGTCTTTAGCAGTAAATTCTTTTTTGGAAAACATTCCAACAAAAGCATTAACTACTGCGACAACTAATAATATAAGAGCAACATAAGCCCAACCCGAGTGAAATTTTTGTAATAATTCGTACATATAATTTGTTTTTTGAAATTCAAATATAATAAAAAAAACGGCATTACACTTGAAGTGAATGCCGTTTTAGGAATAATTGATTTAACTTTTTAGAAGTTATAACGAACACTTAAGTTCCAAGTTCTTCCAAAACCGAAGTAAACTTGATTTCCAGTTGCTATACCATCGTACACCATGTTATTTGATGCATAAGTACCTTTTGACGGGTCTCTCGAATCAATATTATCAGTAGTGAATTTATTTGTTGTTGAATCAGAAATATAGGTCTCGTCTAGGACGTTGTTCATGTTAAATCTGAAGCTTAGTGCACTTTTTTGAGAATCTCCCAATAAAAGTTTGTACGAAATCCCTGCATCCATTAATCCGTATGAAGGCAATTCTAAAGCTCCATTGTTATCAGCTGAACCAAAAGAGTCAGGCGAAATTGCAGCGAATAGCCTATTCGCTACTCTATAATTAGCATCTACATTAAATCTTTTGAAGATTTCATATTTAGCTCCCAAACTTGCAGTGGTTTGAGCAGCATCACCCACATTTACTTTATCTAAATATAATACTTGATCAGAACCACCTGCAACCGCATTATTATCTTGATCATATTTATTACTTAATGCGTTCCCCTTGTATTTCCAGTCACCAACAGATATCATAGCATTTAAGCTTAATTTTGGTAATGGTTTAGCGGTCATTTCAAGCTCTACACCTGAGTGAATTTCAGTAATACCTACAAAATCAAAATACCCACCAACGTTATCTGCAGAACGATCAGATCTTCTTAAGTTTTGATCTTTCCAAGAAGTATAATACACATTTAAATTAGCAGTGAATTTAGATGAACGAAAACCGTAACCAGCTTCAAGACCTAATACTTTTTCATTAACTAAGTTCTCAGCGACAATTGATGCGTTGTTCGGGTACACTGCGTTAAAGAAAGGCTGTTTTGAATAAAACCCTGAATTAACAAAGACATTGCTTTGCGCATCAAAGTTGTAATTTACACCACCTTTGATGTTTCCACCTAACCTATTTTCGAATCCAGTTTTATACAATGGATCAGATTCTAAGTACGTAAAAGGGTCTTCTCTTTTATACCCTTGTTGAGAAACCGCTCCTTGTAAAAAGGCAGATACGTTGTCCTTTGAATACTCTAATTGCGTAAAAGCACCAATCCAGTTTACATATCCAGTATTATTATATGCGATTTTTTCTTGATCTTTTACATTTGTAAAAGGGTTCAAGCTAGCACTTGCAGAATAGGTTTGAGATAAAGTTCTACTTGGATTATTTTTATCCGAAGTATCAAGATAACCATCAGCTCCCAACAAATCATTAAGGTTTCTAAAGTGAAATCCTGTATAAGTTCTAACATCGGCACCAAAATCAAGTGTTAACTCTTCCGTTAGTTTGTTATTTAAATTAATAACGGCTCCATACCAGTTATGAGAATTTATAGAAGACCTTCTAATAAAACCATTTCTACTGTTCGCAATATAATCACCATCAGCATTTGGAGTTAATGGAGAGCCTATAGTATTTGGCTGACCTGTATTGTATTTAACAAATTCATCAATAGGAAGTAATCCATCGGCCGTTTTGTAAGCGGACGAATATGGGCTTTTACCGATATTTCCAGTTCCTCCACCACGTCCCCAAGAACCATAAACTACTGATGTCAATGTTGTTTTATCACTGATTTTAAAATCCCAGTTGATTGAAGCTACTGGTTTGTGGTAAAAGTTTCTTGCGAAAGAGTACTCTTCTCCATTTTTATAACCCCAACTAGAATTGTACTTAGTATTTGGCTCTCCATTTGAACCATATTTAAGATATTCAGATAATGGGTTAGCGAAACTTCTTTGGTGATGCCATTGTGGAGCACCTGTAAAAGTAAATTGGAAATCATGCTTGTCATTTGGCTTATATCCAAAAGCTATAAAATAATTTTTTCCTTCAAATTTTGTTCCGTCTACATAACCACTTCCCGTAGTTGAACTTAATAATACCGAAGCAGAAAGACCATTTTTCATTAATCCGGTAGAATACGATGCTTGAAACTTCAAATAATCATCGTTACCAGTTGTTGTTGATATATTACCACCCTCTTTCATTTCAGAAGTTCTAGTAATTACATTTATTGTACCACCTACAGATGAAATAGCCAATTTAGAAGATCCTAAACCTCTTTGTACTTGCATTGCAGAAGTCACATCAGAAAGTCCAGCCCAATTGCTCCAATATACAGCTCCGGTTTCCATATCATTAACGGGCACACCGTTAATCATAACCGCAACATTTCTTTGATCAAAACCACGAATATTAATTCTTGCATCACCAAAACCACCACCTTGTTTTGTTACATACACTGAGGGAGTGTTCGCTAAAATTTCAGGGAATTCCTGAGAACCTAGCTTTTCCTGAATTTCAGATGCTTTAATCGTAGAAACCGCAACAGGTGTTTTTCTATCTTTAGCAAAATCCATTATAGTAGAAGTAACTACAATCTCTTCCAATTCATTAGAGTTCGATTTTAAAACAATAGTCCCTAAATCTTTAGTACCACCATCTGCAAAAGAAAATTTAATTGTTTTAGGTTCAAAACCTATAAAAGAAACAACTATTTCTCCAGAATTTGTAGCTGAATTAATAGAAAATTTACCATCAAAATCTGCCGAAACACCTGTTTTAGCACCTTTGATCGCTACATTTGCGCCAGGTAAAGAACCTTGGCCGTCAGTAATAGTTCCTGTAATTTTCCCTTGAGAAAATACTGTTGAAACCACTAAAAACAGTAATCCAGAGAGTAACCAATTTTTCATTGTCTTCATTTTTAATTAAGTTTATTATTTTCGGCAAAATTATAACTTTTTTACCTAAAAAAGTTAACGTAATGTTAAGAAAAAAAATATTTTTTTGATTGTTTTAACAGAACATAACATAACCACCACTGTTTACTGATCGTCCAAGCATCATCAAAATAGCTATTTATAAGATTTCTAAAGAGAAAAGCCCTGATTTACTAACGAAAATCAGGGCTTTTTTATCTATTAAAGACATTCACTATTTAATCTTCAAATAATAATCCAAAAGAAATGCAGTTGAACTATCATGATCTTTTATTTTTTCCGAATTAAGTTCATCCAGAATAGAGTTGGCCAATTGTTTCCCAAGTTCCACTCCCCATTGGTCAAAACTAAAAATATTCCAGATCACTCCTTGAACAAAAATCTTATGTTCGTATAGTGCAATTAAAGACCCCAGAGACTTTGGTGTCAATTTTTCAATTAAGATGGTATTCGTAGGCTTATTCCCTGCAAAAACTTTAAAAGGCAATAAAAAATTCGCTCTCTCGGCATCAAGTCCCTGTTTATCAAATTCAGCCTGAATTTTTTCTGCTGTTTTTCCGTGTAATAAAGCTTCCGTTTGTGCAAAGTAGTTAGACATCAGTTTATCATGATGATCTTGATCGCCATACAATGGTTTTACGAAACCAATAAAATCAGAAGGAATTAACTTCGTTCCTTGATGAATTAATTGGAAAAAAGCATGCTGTGCATTAGTCCCTGGTTCTCCCCAGATAATAGTTCCCGTCTCATAGTTAACGGGATTCCCGTCTCTACCTACACTTTTACCATTACTTTCCATGGTTCCCTGTTGTAAATAAGGAGCCAGTTTTTGAAGGTATTGTGTGTAAGGAATCAAAGCTTCGCTTTCAGCCCCAAAGAAATTATTGTACCATATACTCAATAAGGCAAGAACAACTGGCATATTTTGATCAAAGTCAGCACTTTTAAAATGATCATCCATTTCATTTGCACCATTC
Source organism: Paludibacter sp. (assembly GCA_010365115.1). Taxonomy (GTDB): domain Bacteria; phylum Bacteroidota; class Bacteroidia; order Bacteroidales; family Paludibacteraceae; genus Paludibacter. Next base: position 448 of record JAAFGX010000176.1, on the reverse strand, counting down.
AACAATTCATCAAAATTATCAAAGCCTACCGCTAAACTGATGGTCAACCCTACGGCGCTCCACAATGAAAATCGACCTCCAACCCAATCCCACATTGGGAAAACATTGTCTGGATTAATCCCGAATTCGGTGACTTTTTGAATATTGGTAGAAACCGCCACAAAATGCTTGGCGATATCTTCTTGTTTTGTTCCAAACTGTTCAGATAAGAACCATTCTTTGATGGTTTCAGAATTTGTTAATGTCTCTTGCGTGGTAAATGTTTTAGAAACAACGACAAAAAGGGTGGTTTCTGGATTTAGTTTCTTTATGATTTCATTTACATGATCTCCATCTATATTGGAAACGAAATGGACATTCAACTGATTTTTATAAAACTGCAATGCCTCAACTACCATTGCTGGGCCTAAATCAGAACCTCCAATACCAATATTTACAATATCAGTAA
>JAAFGX010000175.1 GCA_010365115.1 Paludibacter sp. | reverse complement strand
TGACTCTAAACCCACTGATTATTAATGTCGCCCGCAAAAACTTGTTTTATGACTGGCTAAAAGACAGAGATAAGCTAGGTGGCCAACATAAAATCCCTAGACTGTCTAATCAAAGAGATTATTTAGAACAATTGAAAAGTATGCAAATGGAGTTAATTGGATAAGCAATTTTTATAAGATATTTAGCTAGATTGAGTAAGTATAGGAATATACTAAAGCAATTTAAACGAAAGGTGAAATTGATGTATTTTTTTTGTAAGCTAATTCTATTATTATATCTTGTGGATTATTTAAAATTCACTTCATGATTACATCCAACGTATTTCTAGTTGACGACCATCCTATGACTGTCGATAGCTATAGAAGTCTAATTTCACAAATAAAAACTAAAGCTACAGATGATAATTTTGTAACAGCATTTTCTTGTGAACAAGCATATAATAGGATTATTGAAAAACACAACGATCAAGAAAACTTTGATGTTGCCCTTGTAGATATAAGTTTGCCTGCCTATCCAGCTAAAAATCTACTTACAGGTATTGATGTAGCTAAACTCATTAGGAATTATTTCCCCGCGTGTAAAATAATATTACTCACTATGCACAGTGAACCTGCAATTGTCACAACTGCCAAACACGAAGTTAATCCAGAAGGCTTCATTTTAAAGAGTGATATAGATGCAACAAGTTTTGTAACGGCGTATCAATCTATAACGCTAGGTGCCACCTTTTACAGCGATACCATTAGTAAAACACAAAACAACACCATCATAAAGAAACTAAATTTTGATGCTATTGATTTACAAATCTTAGTTTTAATTGACAAAAAAATTAAAACCAAAGACATGCCAAATCATATAGACCTTTCCTTGAGTGCTATTGAGAAAAGGAAAGCGTGTATAAAAAACACACTATTAAAAGAAAAAAGCAGTAACAAAGAACTAATCGTAGAAGCAAAAAAATTACGACTAACTTAATTTATAGTAAAAAACCGTACTATTTTAACATAATAACCGTAAAATAGATAGCAATAAAATAATACATTTGAAAAACGCTAGTAATCCAAAATTAAGTGCACGTAATTAGCGGACTACCTAGTAAACTATTATTAACCAATTAAATTATTATTTTATGAAAACATTAGAATTAAATCAGATGGAAAATCTGGAAGGCGGAAAGTGGGCTTGTGCTGCAGGTATTGCAGGTGGATTCATGGTGGGTATGGCTTCTGCTACTGGTAACGGTATAGCGTTTGCTCTAGGGCCTGTAGGGGTTACATGGGGACTGATTGGAGGTATAGGCGGTGCCTTATTAGGTGGCTCAGCTGTATGCTAGAAAAAAAAAAACTAATTTGGTTTTGTATAAAACCAAATTAGTTATTTATAATTACAAACCATTTATAAACTTTCTTTTAAACAATAATACATAGCTATGCAAAAGATAACTCGTTTTTCAATTATAGGAATTTTAATTTCGCTAATTGTGTTAATATTTAAAGATTCTAATGTTTCTAAGGTTTTAGCACTTTGTGCTTTAATCATTTTTACGATTATGTTTTTTTCTAACGTAAAAAAAGAAAAAAAAACTAAACAATGAAAATTAAATGGTCTTTCATACTTCTTACATTTTTAACTGTATTTATAAGTTTTTTTTTAATAAAATTACTTCATATTAATCAACTTTTGAATCTTAGTTTAACAAATACTTTAAAAAGTGATGATCTTGAAAAATACCTAAATCTTAGAGAAAAATGGGCTTTTGTAAGTTACTTGTTAATTCCAGTAATTATTCTCATTAAATTGGTACTCATAAGTTCCATCTTGAATATTAGCATGTTCATGTTTAGTGAAAAAAAAATTAAATTTAAACAACTATTTCATATTATCATTAAAGCAGAATTCATTTTCTTACTAGTTCCAATATTTAAAATCATCTGGTTTTACTTTTTTAAAACAAATTACACGCTTGAAGATATACAATTTTTCTATCCATTGTCTGCATTGAGTATTGTTGGTTATAAAGGATTAGAACCATGGTTAATATATCCTTTTCAAGTAATTAATTTATTTGAGCTAGCCTACTGGCTACTTCTCGCTTATTTTATTGGTAAAATTACCGAAACGAATATGGATCACGGATTAAAAATTGTTTCGTCTAGTTATGGTAGTGCACTGTTACTTTGGGTAGTGGTCATTATGTTTTTTACTTTGAACTACTCTTAAACAATCTAAATGAAAAAAATATTTAAAATCGTACTTCCTCTGGTTTTTGTAAGCTTAATATCTTTAATGGGTTACAAGATAGTTACTAAAATCAAACATAAAAAAGAGATCGCAGCAAACATAAAAACCATTCCTGCTTTTATATACCAAAATTTAAACGGAGAGTCTTTTTCTAATAAAAATTTAAAAACGGACACCCCTACTCTTTTTATTTATTTTAATAGTGAATGCGAATACTGTAATGAAGAAGCTCACATGATTGAGGAAAGTGTAGATAAATTTAGACCGTACCAACTTGTTTTTGTTTCATTTGAGAAACCAGAACTGATAAAAACATTTGCTCAAAAACATAATCTTTTAAATTATGGTAACATTCATTTTGTATGTGACTCTAAAGTTACTTTCGCTACTACCTTTGATGTTCAATCTTTGCCTTGTTTAGTTATATATGATAAACACCAACAACTCATTGAGAAGTTGAAAGGGCAAACTAAAGTAGAAACTATCTTAAAAAAACTACAATAAAAATGATGAGATTCCTATTGGGTCGGTCTCGAGCAAAGCGAACAGGCGAAGCAATGACAAAATGAAGCAATAGCAAACTAAGAATAATGACTACAAAACATATCGAAAAAACCCATACACTACAGCTAGACCAATCTGATTGTGGTGTAGCCTGTTTATTGTCTCTTATAAAATTATATGGCGGTTTACAATCTATCGAAAAATTACGTGAATTAAGCGGAACGACTAAACAAGGCACAACCTTATTGGGCTTATATCAAGTTGCCAATGAATTAGGATTTAATGCCGAGGGCTGCGAAGCAGATATACAAGCTTTAATTGATCACAAACAACCAGTAATTCTTCACGTAGTAATAGAAGATAAACTACAACATTACGTGGTTTGTTATCACTATGATGACCAAAAAGGTTTCTTAATTGGCGATCCTGGTAAAGGAATTCATTATTTATCGACAAATGAATTAGATGAAATTTGGGTTTCAAAAAGCTGTTTAACACTAGAACCCAATGATAACTTTGTAAAAGAAACTGAAGTCAAAAATGCGCAACAGAAGTGGTTTTTAGCATTACTAGAACCAGACTATAAATTACTGTGGATTAGTGTGCTACTTGGTGTGTTTGTGGCAGGTTTAGGAATGTCCATGTCTTTGTTTTCTCAAAAACTAATTGATGATATTTTACCGTCGCATAATATCAATAAACTAATCTCTGGAATTGTATTATTGGCTATATTGCTATTGGCACGAGTTGGAATATCGGTATTACGAGAGTTTTTCCTGCTACAACAGTCTAAAGATTTCAATAATCGCATCAACAATCAGTTTTTTTCCTCTTTGCTTCATCTTCCAAAACCTTTTTTTGATACTCGAAAAATAGGAGAATTAGTTGCTCGACTAAATGACACACAAAGAGTTCAGAGAGTCATTAAAATGCTGGCAAGCAGCTTAGTAATTGATGTATTAGTTTCTATCATTTCGTTAGTTTTCTTGTTCGGTTACTCATGGAAATTAGGTTTAATTTCATTATTGACCATGCCTGTTTATTTTTATATTATTTATAGAAGTAACAAAGCCATAATTGAAGCACAAAAATCAGTCATGCAAAGTTATGCATTTAACGAAAGCAATTATATCAATACGATTCAGGGAATTGCAACTATAAAGAACGATAACAAACAAGCCGTTTTTAGCAAAACCAATGAAATGATTTTCGAGAACTTTCAAGAAAAACTATTTCATTTAGGGAAAATAAATATTCGTCTTTCCTGGCAATCAGGACTGGCCAGTGTTTTCTTTTTGACAGGAGTTTTAATTTACACCTCTAGTCAAGTTTTCAACAAAGAAATTAAATTAGGGGAATTAATGGCAATTTTAGGGATCGTAGGTTCCTTATTACCATCAATTGCAAATCTAGCATTGATATCAATACCTATTAATGAAGCCAAAATTGCATTCAATAGAATGTTTGAATTTGCTTCTATCGAAAAAGAAAAAGAAGCAGGTTTTTCAATCGATGAAATCAAAAGTGTTTCATTAACAAATCTATCTTTTCGATTCGCGGGACGAAGTGAATTATTTTCGAACGTTAATATTAAAATAGAAAAAGGAAAACTAACGGCAATTGTAGGAGAAAGCGGTAGTGGAAAAAGTACAATTGGTCAAATACTACAGCGGTTTTATAATTTTGAAAAAGGAACTATTACAGTTAATAATACATACCAACTGTCAGAAATTGAATTACACAGCTATCGCAAATTGATAGGCGTAGTTCCGCAAGAAATAATCATTTTCAATGGCAATGTAATTGATAATATTTTACTTGGAGCAACTGAAACGCCAGAAAACATAATTTCATTCCTTACCGAATATGGTTTTGACACTTATTTTAACCAATTGCCACAGGGATTCGCAACGATAGTGGGAGAAGAAGGAATTAATTTATCAGGTGGACAAAAACAAATTATAGCTTTAGCTAGAGTATTATATAAAAAACCTCAGTTTCTAATTTTAGATGAAGCGACATCGGCAATGGATAGAAACACAGAGAATTTCTCTATGGCTTTATTAGACAAAATAAAACCCAACTGTGCTATTTTCTTCATTTCACATCGCTTGAATACCTTGAAAAAAATTGCAGACACTATATACGTTCTCGAAAATGGCACATTATCAACCACTGGGAATCATGAAGAGCTGATGGAAACTACTAATTTTTATAGTGAATATTGGCAAGAATAGAATAACAAGTTGTGTATTCTAAAAAATGCTGTTAAACTTGGCATTAAACATAATATAATGAGATATTCAAATCAACACGATCAATTGAGCAGTTGAAAGAAATGCACTTGGAGTCGATTTAAAAGCTATTATGAAGTATTGCTCTTATTCTATCTCCATCATATCAATATGCCTATCGTGGTATCCTAATAAGTACAAAACACCATCTAAGCCTAAGCTGGAAATAGAACTTTCTGCGCTTTCTTTTACGGTTAGTTTTGCATGAAAAGCAATTCCTAAACCGGCTAAATTTAGCATAGGTAAATCGTTGGCACCATCACCAACAGCAATCGTTTGATTAATGTGTATCCCTTCTCTTTCAGCTATCTCTTGCAAGTATTCGGCCTTCTTAGCGCCATCAACGATTTCGCCAAGATACTTACCGGTTAATTTACCATCTATAATTTCTAATTCATTGGCATGAACATAATCAATCCCCAATTCTT
>JAAFGX010000174.1 GCA_010365115.1 Paludibacter sp. | reverse complement strand
TGGGTTCTGATGCCTTTCAGGAAACAGATATTATTGGGATTTCAACTCCAGTAACCAAATGGAATTACCAAATTACCGAAGCTTATGAGATTCCAGAAATCATGGCAAAGGCTTTCTATATTGCCAGATCAGGACGTCCAGGACCCGTTTTAGTAGATATTACTAAAAATGCACAATTTGACGAATTCGAATTCAGCTATAAAAAGTGTACCGGAATTAGAAGTTATGTGGCTGTTCCAAAATTGAACCTAGAAAAGGTAAAAGAAGCTGCAGAACTAATCAACAAGGCGAAGAAACCATTTATTGTTTTTGGGCAAGGGATTATTCTTGGTCAAGCCGAAGAGTTATTGAAAGCATTTGTTGAAAAATCAGGAATTCCTGCTGCTTGGACAATTTTAGGACTTTCTGCATTACCTACAGAGCATCCTTTAAATGTAGGAATGTTAGGAATGCATGGAAATTATGCACCTAATATTTTAACAAATGAATGCGATGTTTTAATCGCCTTGGGAATGCGTTTTGATGATCGGGTAACGGGAAATTTAGCTACTTATGCAAAACAAGCGAAAGTAATTCACTTTGAAATTGATCCGGCTGAAGTAGACAAAAATGTAAAAACGGACGTTGCTATTTTAGCTGACGTTAAAGAATCATTGGCTGCTTTACTGCCGTTTATCGAAAGTAATTCCCATGAATCTTGGCACAATGAATTTAAAGAATTATATAAAGTTGAACTGGAGGCGGTGATTGATGAAGAGTTGAAACCTAAGAAGGACGGAATTTCTATGGGCGAAACCATTGAAATGATAAACAAACATTCGAAAGGAGATGCAATTATGGTTTCGGATGTGGGGCAACACCAAATGTTTACTTGTAGGTACGCTAAATTTAACACTACCAAAAGTAATGTTACTTCCGGAGGATTAGGAACAATGGGATTTGCATTGCCGGCAGCGATTGGTGCTAAGATGGGGATGCCAGATAGGGAAGTGGTTGCTATTATTGGCGATGGCGGATTCCAAATGACAATCCAAGAATTAGGAACTATTTTTCAGACGAAAGTGCCGGTTAAAATTGTAATTCTAAACAATGAATTTTTAGGAATGGTGCGCCAGTGGCAGCAGTTGTTTTTTGACAAGAGATATGCTTCTACTGAAATGACCAACCCTAATTTTGTCGCTATCGCAGAAGGCTACTACATCAAAGCCAAAAAAGTAACCAAAAGAGAAGATTTAGATGCTGCTGTTGCTGAAATGATGGCTTCAAAAGAGTCTTATTTCCTTGAAGTTATGGTAGAAAAAGAAAATAATGTATTCCCAATGATACCAACAGGAGCTTCTGTTTCTGATATCAGATTAAGTTAATATTATGGAAAATCAAACATTCACCATTTCTGTTTATTCAGAAAATAACGTAGGTCTATTAAATAGAATATCTGGTATATTCTTAAAGCGTCACATTAATATACTTAGTTTAAACGTTTCAGAATCAGAAATAGAAAATGTTTCTAGATTTGTGATTGTCGTGCACACAACAGAAAAATGGGTGCAAAATATTGTAGGTCAAATAGAAAAACAAATTGAAGTTATTAAGGCCTTTTATCATGTTGATGAAGAGACTATATTTTTGGAAAACGCCTTATTCAAAATTGAATCAGGTTTGTTATTTGATGAAAAGCAAATTCAAAATATAATAAAAGAAAGTAACTCAGAAATAGTGACCGTATCCAGAGACTTTTTTGTGATTTCAAAATCGGGAAGACGCTCAGACATTGAAGAACTATACAACAAATTAAAACCTTTCGGAATCATGCAGTTTGTACGTTCAGGAAGAATATCAGTTTCCAAAGAGAAAATGGAAATATCAACACTATTAGAAGAACTAAAAAATAAATAAAAATTAGACGATGGCAAATTATTTCAATTCATTACCACTTAGATTACAATTAGAACAATTAGGCGTTTGCGAATTCATGGACCAATCCGAATTTGCTGATGGTATAACAGCTTTAAAAGGAAAAAAAGTAGTTATCGTTGGTTGTGGAGCACAAGGTTTAAACCAAGGTTTAAACATGAGAGATTCAGGTTTAGATATTTCTTATGCACTTAGAGCCGAAGCTATTGCACAAAAAAGAGCCTCTTTTATGAATGCTGCTGATAATGGTTTTACGGTGGGAACGTATGAAGACTTAATCCCTACGGCTGATTTGGTTTGTAACCTTACGCCAGACAAGCAACATACTGCGGTAGTTACTGCAATTATGCCGTTGATGAAGAAAGGTGCTACATTAGCTTATTCTCACGGATTTAATATTGTAGAAGAAGGAATGCAAATTCGTAAAGACATTACTGTTATTATGTGTGCTCCAAAATGTCCTGGATCTGAAGTTCGTGAAGAGTATAAAAGAGGGTTTGGTGTACCTACGTTAATTGCGGTACATCCTGAAAATGACCCTAACAATGTTGGTTTCGCTCAAGCAAAAGCCTATGCTGTAGCTACGGGAGGTCATAAAGCGGGAGTATTGAACTCTTCTTTTGTTGCCGAAGTAAAATCGGATTTAATGGGAGAGCAAACGATTCTTTGTGGAATGTTACAAACAGGATCTATTTTATGTTTTGATAAAATGGTCGAAAAAGGAATTGAACCAGCATATGCTTCTAAATTGATTCAATATGGATGGGAAACAGTAACGGAAGCCTTGAAGCATGGTGGAATCACTACTATGATGGATCGTTTGAATAATCCTTCTAAAATTGAAGCCTATCGTTTAGCGGATGAGTTAAAAGAAATCATGCGTCCGTTATTTCAAAAACATATGGATGATATTATTTCAGGGGAGTTTTCAAAAAATATGATGATTGACTGGGCTAATAATGACGTAAATTTATTGACTTGGAGAGCGGCAACTGCTGAAACTAATTTTGAGAAGACAGCAGCAACTACAGCCACTATTTCTGAGCAAGAATACTTTGACAATGGAGTATTAATGATTGCTATGGTGAAAGCGGGAGTGGAATTGGCTTTTGAAACCATGACACAAACCGGTATTATTGAAGAATCCGCTTATTATGAGTCTCTTCATGAATTGCCGTTGATTGCCAATACAGTAGCCAGAAAAAAATTATATGAAATGAATAGAATCATATCTGATACTGCAGAGTATGGTTGTTATTTGTTTGATCATGCATGTAAACCGTTATTGACTGATTTTATGAAAACGATTGAAACTAATGTAATCGGGAAACCATTTTCTAGTACAAATAGCACAGAAAATGATGTTCTGATTGCAGTTAATAAAAGTATCCGTCAACATCCTATCGAAGAAACAGGAGAGTGGTTGAGAGAGTCTATGACAGCGATGAAAAAAATTGGATAATTAAAAAAACAGGAATTGCCACACAAGAGCGTGTGCTGGAATTTGCTCTATATTATTTGTTTTTCTGTGGTTTTGGATTAGTGCCTAAGATATAAAAACATTGGTAATGGATATGGAAGCTTATTACATTCACTTAACTTATAGCGAGTTAAAAGTTAAGTGAAGTAGTTCCTTTAAATCGAGTATCGGTTTTGAAATCATAAAATAATATTTTAATGTGGAAAAGCTGTGTTCTAAAATACTGCTATTGAATTTTATTTACACCATGCGTTTTGGTTAATCAAAGGTGTTTTTTCAATAGTAAATTAATTGTTATAAATATTGTTAATGAAAAACGGCGAGGAAGAAAATCTACTTCGCCGTTTTTACGTTCCATTAAAATTGTACTAAAACCGCTAGTTATTACCGAATGCGTATTTATGCCGTTGAATTATTACGGAGTATTTAATTTTTCGGGGCAATTTATAAATTTATTTATTTTTGGAATCGAATGAATTTTAATACTTTTATAAAAAATAAATAAGGATGAGCTACTATAAGATTCAAAACTTCGAACAATACTTCAAACATTATAACAAATCCGTCCGTGAACCCCGAAAATTTTGGGGTAAGATTGCAGAAGAAAATTTTACTTGGTATCAGCAATGGGATAAAGTCGTGGAATTTGATATGGCCGAAGCGGAAATAAAGTGGTTTACAGAAGCAAAAGTAAACATAGTTAAAAACTGTATCGACAGGCACCTTAACAAAAGGGGAGATAAAACGGCCATAATCTTTGAACCTAATGACCCCTCTGAGAAAGCGCTGCATATTTCCTATAATGAATTACATCAAAGGGTTTGTAAAATGGCCAATGTTTTGCGGGAAAAAGGCATCGCCAAAGGAGATCGGGTTTGTATTTATTTACCGATGATTCCGGAATTAGCTGTTTCAATTTTAGCTTGTGCCAGAATTGGAGCCATTCATTCCGTAGTATTCGCGGGGTTTTCGGCATCAGCAGTGGCTACCCGAATAATGGACAGCGACTGTAAAATGGTAGTCACATCAGATGGTGGCTATCGTGGCAATAAAACAATCGCATTAAAAGAAATAATTGACGAGGCGTTAGAAAAATGTCCCTCTGTAGAAAGTGTATTGGTCGTTAAAAGAACTAATACCCCAGTAGAGATGAGAGAGGGCAGAGATATTTGGCTACAGCCTTTATTAGATGAAGCTTCAGACAACAGTGTTGCAGAAATAATGGATTCTGAAGATCCATTATTCATTCTATACACCTCTGGGTCGACAGGAAAACCGAAAGGAATGGTACATACCACGGCTGGTTATATGGTTTATACCGCTTACACTTTTAAAAACGTGTTTAATTACGAAGAAAACGATATTTTTTGGTGCACGGCAGATATTGGTTGGATAACGGGACATTCTTATATTTTGTATGGCCCCTTATTGAATGGAGCGACAACAGTGATTTTTGAGGGAGTACCATCTTATCCGGACTTCAGTCGTTTTTGGGAAATTATCGAAAAGCATAAAGTGACGCAATTCTACACTGCACCAACAGCCATTCGCGCTTTGGCTAAAGAGAATGTGGAATATGTTCGAAAACATCAACTAAATACTTTAAAAGTAATCGGTTCCGTAGGAGAACCTATTAATGAAGAAGCTTGGCATTGGTACAATGACCATGTGGGACAAAAAAAATGTCCCGTAGTTGACACCTGGTGGCAAACTGAAACGGGTGGGATTATGATTGCTCCAATTGCATTTATAACCCCAACTAAACCCACCTATGCGACATTACCGTTACCGGGAATTCAGCCGGTATTAATGGATGAAAACCGCAATGAAATAGAAGGAAATCAAGTCGTGGGAAGTTTGTGTATTAAATTTCCATGGCCTGGGATTGCAAGAACAATTTGGGGCAACCATCAACGGTATAAGGATACTTATTTCTCAGCCTTTCCAGGAACTTATTTCACTGGTGACGGTGCTTTACGCGATGAAGTGGGTTATTATAGAATAACGGGTCGTGTTGACGATGTCGTTATTGTTTCAGGACATAATCTGGGTACTGCTCCCATTGAAGATGCTATAAATGAACATC
>JAAFGX010000173.1 GCA_010365115.1 Paludibacter sp. | reverse complement strand
TTTTATCGTGGTTATTCCTGTATTTAAGTTATCTCAAAGCTTTTGATAAAGTCGAATTTATAAAGTTTAATAGAAGATTATTACGAAAAATAATTTATTAAATCACACATATAAAAAGTAAAATATTTTTAAATAAAAAACATGTTTAGAATTGGTATACAGTATAATAATTATCCTGAGATTAGAAATATTATTGGTGTTATTGATGATGCCACATATATTATGATTTTAAGTAAAGCAGATTACGTTTCTCAAATTGTAAAAAAAATAAATAAATTTTATAAAATAAGGGTACAGGCATCACATGAAATGCTTTATTCATTTAAATCTAAAGATAATCTCGATATAGATTTTTTTCATTTTTTTAATTCAATTCTTTACGGAAGTAATAATTGGGGAGTGACATTTGAATCGGTTGTTCCTTTTCATGAAGAGCTTAAAATCGGACAATATTTAAGAGGTGAAAAGGTGTTTTTTAAAGACACTGAAGCTGTAAAAAGATTGTATAGTTCAAATTGTAAATTTATAATTGCAATATCTGAATGTACTTTTAATTTGCAGATGGAATATTTAAATCATTTTCCGCTATTTAAAAACATTATTGTAAAAAAAATGCATGTCATGCATCCTCCTCAGAAAGTATTGATGACTAAATATGTAAAACCAAACATTGCGAATGGTATAAATTTCATGTTGGTTGGTAGAGAGCTTTTGAGTAAAGGAGGAATAGAAGTTTTGCGTGTTTTTGATAAAATTAAAGATACTTATCAGAATTTTACTCTAACGTTAATTGGTGATTTTAAAGAATCAAACAATAGATATTTACTAACTGAGTACGAACTTGAAGAGTTATTGTCTATAATAGAAAATAATAAAGGACGTATAAATTACTACAAGTCTTTACCTAATCATAAGGTTTTAAAAACAATGATTGAGAATATTCATGTCGGTTTGTTACCAACACACGCCGATACTTATGGTTATAGTGTTTTAGAGTTTCAATCTGCCGGTTGTCCGGTCATAACAACTAATATACGCGCATTACCTGAAATTAATAATAATAAATGCGGTTGGTTAATTGATGTGCCGAAAAGCGGTTTAGGAGAACCGTTTTCGAAAACAGACAAAGAACTTAAAGTGATGCAGGAAACAATTGAAAAACAATTGTTAAGTGTAATGTGTGAAATACTGAATAAACCTTCATCAATTATTATAAAAGGGATTAATTCGATAGAGAGGGTAAAAGAGAATCATTGTCCACTTAATCATTCAAATAAATTGAGGGACATTTATAATGAATCTATTACAACTGTAATTTCCTTCGGAAACTAAAAAAAAACAAGTAACATGAGATCAACCACTTTTTTAATGTCTTTTATCTACAATTGCGCACAGAAAATTAATAGGTTTTCCTTTAAAGTAATTAACTATATTGATCGCAGTAACGATAAAATCAATAATGAGAAATGGCTAAATATTTTTAAAGGGTTGGACAAAATCATATTTCAAATTGCTGAAATTAAGTTAAATCTATACAAGGATAGTATTCTGTCACAATTCATATATGAAGGTTTTGAAAAAGAAGAAATAGATTTTATGTTGAGAACTTTAAATCAAAATGATTTTTTCATAGACATTGGCTCTAATATTGGGCTATTTTCATTAATTGCTTCAAAAAAAGTAGGCAGTAAAGGTAAGGTGATTTGTTTTGAACCTTCTCAAGAAATTTATGGAAGATTGATCGAAAATATAGAGTTGAACGAGTTTAAAAATATCGAAGCAAGAAATATAGGCTTGTCTGACAAGGAAGGCGAATTGAAATTTTATTTTTCAGATCAAGGGTTTGACGCGTGGAATTCTTTTGCCCCTGATTCTCGTTTGAAAAAAAGTATTAATGTTAATGCATCGACTTTGGATAAACAGTTAGATAATATTGATAAAAGTAAAATTAAAATGGTTAAGATTGATGTTGAAGGATGGGAGAAATTTGTAATTAAAGGAGGGCATTCTTTTTTTGCAAATTATTCCCCAATTGTTATGGTCGAATTTACAGAAGAAAATACTTTTAATGCTGGTTATTCCGTTCATGATATTTTTATTGAATTAGAGTCTTTGGGCTACGAATGGTTCAGAATTGAAAATGGAAATCTAATAGAAGAAAAAAAACATATCCATTATCCTTATACTAATTTAGTTGCAAAGAAGCGCGTAGATTTATCATAACATTTTTTTTATATTCTGTAAAACGATTATCATGACAATATCAATAATTACCATTAATTATAATAATGCGCTAGGCCTTCAAAGAACCATTGAAAGTGTAATCGGGCAAAATTATGTAGATTTAGAATTTATTGTAATAGACGGAGGCTCTACTGATGGTAGTATTGAAGTAATAAAAGAGCATGAAAACGCGATAACAAAATGGATTAGTGAAAAGGATAATGGGATTTACCATGCTTTGAATAAAGGTATTAAATTAGCAAAAGGGGAGTACTTACTATTTTTAAATAGTGGAGATCATTTGTTCTCGAAAGATGTTTTACATAAAAATCATCACCATCTTAATGGTAGTGATTTAATCTGTTTTGACATTCATGTTTTGGGTCTTGGCCACGATCGAATTATTAAACAGCCAGACACATTAAATTTTTTATACTTATTTCAAGAAACTTTTGCCCATCAATCTGTTTTTATAAAGAGAAATTTATTTGAGATTGTTGGATTATATGACGAGTCATTAGAAATTGTTTCAGACTGGAAATTTTTTATACATGCGCTTGCAAGCCATCATTGTAGTTATAAAGCTGTACACGAAACTTTGTCAGTTTTTTATTTTGATGGTATAAGTTCGACTGCTTATGGTACATTTAAAAGAAAGGAAGAGAGAAAAAAAATTCTTACAGAGGAATTTTTACTTTTTTATGATGATTATAAAAAAAACGAACTTTTACAAACCAATCGATTTAAGATGTTGTACGAAATAGAAAGTACAGTTGTAGGCAGAAAGTTTGTGTCCCTTTTATTTAGAATGTATATTGTTCTTTTTTCTAAAAAAAGACTAAAAGATATAATTTCTTAGCTTTATAAAATGATCCCTAAAAAACTTCATTATTGTTGGTTTGGGTCAAATCCAAAATCAGAACTATTCCAAGATTGTATTAGTAGTTGGAAAAAACAGTGTCCTGATTTTCAAATAATAGAATGGAATGAGACTAATGCAGAACAGTATTCAAATTCATTTTATAAAAATGCATTGAGAAAAAAAAAGTATGCCTTTGCCGCTGATTACATTAGAACCAGCGTTTTGTTTGAGCAGGGCGGCATTTATTTAGATACTGATATGCTGCTTTTGAAACCAATTAATGATTTATTAGATTATAATTTTTTTATTGGAGACGAAGTTTTGGAAAGAGTAAATTTCGCATTTTTTGGAGCAAAAAAGGAACATCCGTTTTTAAAGGAAATGCTTGATTTTTATAGTGCAACTGAATTTAACGTTTTTTCGCCACCCATTATAACACATACCTTCAGCCCAACAATCAATCAGCAGACCATTGATAAAAGTGAAATAATTTTTAGTCCGGAATATTTCTATCCATTACCGTATGAAAACCGAGCAGAAGATTATTCTGCTTACACAACGGTAAACAGCTACGCTGTACATCTGTGGGATCATTCATGGAAGAACACGCCTAAGCAAGGATTAAGTGTATTAGTAAAAAATTGGTTAGGGGTAATAGTAGATTTTGTCTTTTATGGATATTCTTACAGCTATTTTAAACGTTATTTTAAAGAATTCTCGCGAAAAATATATCAAGAGTTGAAAGCAAAAATCAATAAGTAAATGAAAGTACTTCATATTACTAGATCGTCAAAGGGTGGAGCAGGAATTGCAGCCCTTCGTTTGCATCAAGCCTTAAGTCAAGATGGTGTAGAGTCTGCATTTATATCCACCAATCTTTCGATTGATTATAATAACAAGGTTTTAATAGACGATTTTTTCACTTATAGAAGACCTTCATTTCTACGAAAAATACTAAATAAAGGAATCTCTTTTTTTTCACTTTCCTACAAGGATAAATTAATAAAAGAGTTTAGTGTTTTAGAACCTAAATTAGATTGTGAAATTGCTACTTTGCCATTTTCGAGCTATAAACTTCACGAACATCCTTTGGTTAAAGCCGCCGATATTATAAATTTACATTGGATTGATGGCATAGTTGATTATCCTAGTTTTTTTTTAAGTATTAAAAAACCTATGGTTTGGACATTTCACGATATGAATCCATTTCAAGGGATATTTCATTATCAGGACGATGAAATTAGAAATTTAGAAATTACTAAGAGTTTTGATAGCAATATAAAAAGGATAAAAAAGAGCAGTTTCGACTGTATCGGTAAAGGAGCATTTGTAACGCCATCTATATGGTTATATGAGGAAGCAAAGCAAAGTAAAGTTTTTTTAAATTTTAATAAATTTTGTATACCTAATTCAATAGATTTAGGTGTATTTAAGCTTCAGGATAAAATTATCTTACGAAAACAATATGCAATTGATCGTACTGAACTTGTCCTACTTTTTGTTTCAGATTCGCTAGAGAATCCGCGAAAAGGTTTTGATTTGCTGCTAGAATCCTTGTCTTTTCTTAAAGAGTTGAATTGCACTATTTTGACTGTTGGTAAAGGGAATGTTCCAATAATTGATAATTTGAAAATTAGAGCTTTAGGAGAAATAAATTCTGTTTCCCAAATGGCTGCCTGTTATGCTATGGCAGATGTTTTTATCCTGCCCAGTAGAGAAGATAATTTGCCGAATGTTATGCTTGAATCTTTTGCTTGCGGAACGCCAATCGTTGGCTTTAATGTTGGTGGTATTGCAGAACATACCATAGAAGGCTTGACAGGTGTTTTGGCTAATGAAATTACTGGATTTGCTTTAGCTAAAGCCATAATCAAGTTTAGTGACAATAAACAAGAATATAAGAGCGATAAAATCAGGAAGTACGCTCAAGATCATTTTAGTAATAAGCAGCAGTCAGCATTATATACCGCTATCTATAATAAGATTTCAAATTAATACATTTGAAATTTAATACCGTTAAATGTACATGCAACCATTTTTATCTATTGTAACTATAAATTATAACAATTGTATTGGTTTAGAGAAAACCATAGCATCAGTTATCTCACAAAATTATCGAAATTTTGAGTTCTTGGTGATCGATGGTGATTCTACTGATGGAAGTAAAGCTATCGTAGCAAAGAACAAGGATAGAATAAATTATTCAATTAGCGAACCTGATACTGGTATTTACAATGCCATGAATAAAGGAATTAAAGCTGCCAGTGGAGAGTACTTGTTATTTTTAAATAGCGGTGATGTATTGAATGGAGTTATAGCACTAGAAAGTTTTATTTTACATCCTGATTTTTTGGGAGATATAATTTATGGGGATTATAAATTTGAAAAAGGGGAGAAAGTTTATCCAGAATATTTAACGCCTTTATTTTTTGTGCGAAGTTCGTTGC
>JAAFGX010000039.1 GCA_010365115.1 Paludibacter sp. | reverse complement strand
TGCCGATTGCAAATTCCGCCTGCGGAAGGCTTTCAAACAAATAGTACAATTAGACATAGTCGACATTGGACTATATTGTTTGTGCAATCGGTATTATACCAAATGCATTATTATTTCAGTTCAAATTTATTGAGTTTTAATGCCGATACAAAGAAATAATAAAAACATTCAACCAGTTTAAATTCATTTCCCACTAATAAATGAATGAACAAATAACCACAATATTTCATTAATATATTATTGAACAAATTGTATTCTAAAAAATTCAAATAATTCAATAATCATGTTTTTTTAAACAATAAAAATTTTTGATTTTGAAAAAAAACAAATTAATATATTTGTGCTGTAAGAAAAAGGGCATTACCTATGAATAATTCTTTTTCTTATATTGGCACCTAATTACAATTTTAATTGACAAAAATTACTCATGAAAAACAAAGTAATCTTTATGACCGGTGCAACTTCTGGGTTAGGCAAAGTGGCAGCACTTCATGCAGCTAACAGTGGAGCAACGCTCATTGTCTTTGCCCGAAACAAGGAGAAAGGCAAGGAGCTTGTGAATTTTTATGCATCCAACTATCCAAATGGACTTGGAAAAATTGAAATACTGGTAGGCGACCTGAGTTCGTTCGCATCTGTTGTATCAGCATGCAATGAATTTAAAACAAAATATGACAGCATTGATATGATAATAAACAATGCTGGAATCATGAGTTTCAAACCTAACCTATCAAAAGATGGGATTGAGGAAACATTTCAGGTTAATCTGTTGTCGCCATTATTAATTTGTCATCTATTATTTGATTTACTTTTAAAATCAACCGAACCCAAAATAATATTTACGGCATCTGGATTACACCAGGGCGAAATCATGTTTAATAATTTAGAGTTTAAAAATAATTTTTCTAGCTACAGAACTTATCGGCAATCAAAGTTGGGCGTAATTTTATGTTGCCGTTTACTTTCGGGTAGATTAAAGGAATACAATATTGAAATTTACAGCCAACATCCAGGAATGGTAAGAACTGAATTGGGCAGAAGTGCCGGCTGGATTTCAAAACTTATCTTTCTTTTAATGGGTGTGTCTACTAAAAAAGGCGCCAAAACTTTAATTTATTTAATGGATTCAACCAAAAACAGCCTTATTTCAGGAGAGTATTATGCAGACGAGCAGATAAAGAAAACTACACCACAAAGCTATGATATGGAGGTAGCACAAAAGCTAAACAAAACGGTGCAAAAATATTTAAAGAACTACCTTGAAAAGCCTTCTCCGATTTTCCCAACATCAGTTGGATTGTAAATTGCCTTTGAAAGTTAAGGCTTAAGCTTAATAGAATATAACTTATGCTGAAAATTTTAAAAATGAATTGCTTTAATGCTTGATTCACTGTACATTTGTAACGCAAAAATCCTCCAGTTATTTACTACTGACATTTTGTCAATTGGCAAGGAATTTGTTGAAAAAATAAAACAAACAATTTAAAAAAAAATATATGTTAATAGGATATGTTATTTTCGGAATTTTCGCTTTGATAAGCTGGTTGATTTCTAATAATTTAAAATCAAAATTCACTCGTTATTCAAAAATCCCTATTCCACGTGGAATGACAGGAAAAGATGTGGCTGAGAAAATGTTGCGCGACAGTGGCATTTTTGACGTAAAAGTTATTTCTACAAATGGTCATTTAACCGACCATTACAACCCGTTAACAAAAACGGTAAACCTGAGCGAAAATGTGTTTGGGTCGAGCAGTGTTGCAGCAGCAGCCATTGCCGCTCACGAATGCGGGCACGCTGTTCAACATGCTTTTGCCTATGCACCGCTTACATTAAGATCTAAACTAGTTCCGGTGGTGAGTTTTGCTTCTAGCTGGATGCAATGGGTGCTTCTTGCAGGTATTATCTTCGTGAATTCTTTCCCGCAATTGCTGCTAGCTGGAATAGTTCTGTTTGCCATGACAACTTTATTTAGCTTTATAACTTTGCCGGTAGAAATTAATGCTAGTTCGCGCGCATTGGCCTGGTTGAATACTGCTGGAATTACAAATTACGAAACACACGATCAAGCTAAAGATGCCTTGAAAACAGCTGCTTATACTTATGTTGTAGCCGCACTGGGTTCTTTAGCGACTTTGGTCTATTATATTTTAATTTATTTAGGCGGAAGCAGAAGGTAAATCTCAAAAAGATATAGGAAAAGAGGTTGTCGCATTTTAAAAATGTTGACAATCTTTTTTTTATGGCAATCGCAAGTTTATTTGCATTCGTTTATCTATCTTTTCTGAAGTGTAATTGCACTAATCCTTTCTTAAATGAAGTTGAGTTGACAAGTTTCAATTTCAGTTCGGGTCGCCCGTTCTTAAAAAGAGAAATACCATCACCCAACAAAACCGGAATTATTGAGATATAAAATTCATCAATCAAATCATTTCTCAACAGTTCGTTAACTATTTCGGCACCACCATCAACAAAAATGTTCTTTCCGTGTTTGTTTTTCAACTCATCTATAAGCACTTTCAAGTCACCATTATAGAATTTCACCGAACCAATTGACGGTCGTGAAGTGTGTGTTATAATAAAAGTATCTTTATCTGCATGAGGAAAGCCAATTCCAAACGAAAGTACAATGTCATAGGTTTTTCGACCAATAATTACACAATCTACGGTATTAATAAAATCAGAATAACCATAATCCTGACCTTCTTCTTCCATTGTAGATAAAAAATCAATATTATCATCAGGAGATGCAATGTAACCATCTACGCTCATCGCAATGTAAAGTATTACTTTCTGGCTTGAATTCATCTTTTGTAAAATAATTAGAATTTGATAATAACAAAAAATGCCAATCAATCGTCTACCGAAAGATTGAGATTTGATTTAATTTAATGATTATACAGTTTTACAGAGTTAGTCACATTCTATTGATTAGAACATTACACTTGAGTAAAAAGAATACTTTTATCGTGTGCAAACGTTTGTTTAAACTATTGCATAAATGAAGATTAAGATTAAATTTATATAATTGGGCTGATCTAATTGAAAACTGAAATCTAATTTTAGTGAATAACTTCCTTTAAAGCTAAAAATGTGCTATTTATTCAGGAATTTTTACGACCTTTGCACCCCAAATATAATTATAAATTATTGAATGAAAACAAACAATGAAAAATGGCATGGAAGTTCGAGCTCAAAATCGAATTCGGGTGCCGGCCGTGATGGTAAATCGTTTGAGAAACGCGATGTAAAATCGATATTGAAAGGTTCCAGAGGAGCTGCAAAATCAGGAACAGGAAAATCGTCTCGCGACGATAATCGTCAATCAGACAGTTCAGATTACAAAAGAAAAGATGACAGTCGCCCATCATATGGCGACAGAAAACCATACGATAGTCGTGACAACCGCCCTTCATTCGGCGAAAAAAAATCATTTGAAAGCCGTGGTTCATCTTATGGCGACAGAAAGCCATTTGATAATAATGAAGGCAGACCTACATTTTCTCCAAAAAAATCGTTCGAAAGCAGAGGTGATAAACCGGCATATGGTGAACGCAAGCCTTACGAAAACCGAGGCGATAAACCAGCTTATGGCGACAAAAAACCTTGGGAAAACCGAGGTGACAAACCAGCTTATGGTGACAAAAAACCTTGGGAAAATCGAGGTGATAAACCAGCATACGGCGATCGTAAACCATACGAAAGCAAAGGTGATAGACCAGCATTTGGTGATCGTAAACCATACGACAGCAAAGAAGGACGTCCTTCGTTTGCTCCAAAAAAACCATGGGAAAGCCGCGACAGCAAACCTGCATACGGTGATCGTAAACCTTACGAAAACAGAGATAGTCGTCCTTCATTTGGCGATAAAAAACCATGGGAAAAAAGAGAAGGAAAACCATCAACTGGTGAATCGAAACCATGGGAAGATAGATTTGACAGCAATGGGGAGAAAACATATGGAAGAAGTTCTCAAAGCAACGATGATGAACCACGCGATGGCAAACTGAGTTTTTCAAAGCCAAGCGAACCCCGTAAATCCGAATTTACAGAAACCCGCTTTGACAACAAAAAAGATGGAGTAACTTTCCGCAAACCTACACGCAGAACCGATGACAATTACGATCCGAATTCGAAATACAGCAATAAAAAACAATTAGAATTCAAAAAAACAATTGTTGACCTTACCAAACCACTTCGTTTGAATAAATTTCTTGCCAATGCAGGGATATGTTCACGTAGAGAAGCGGATGAATATATTCAGGCCGGTGTGATTTCTGTTAATGGAGAAATTGTAACAGAAATGGGAGTAAAAGTATTGCTGACTGATAAAGTTAAGTTCCACGATCAAACTGTTCAATCAGAACGCAAGGTATATTTACTTCTTAACAAACCAAAAGACTGTGTAACTACTTCGGAAGATACTCATGATCGTTTAACAGTATTAGATTTAGTAAAAAATGCTTGCAGTGAACGCATTTATCCGGTTGGACGCTTAGACAGAAATACTACCGGTGTTCTACTCCTTACCAATGATGGTGACCTTGCTTCAAAACTGACTCATCCAAAATATGATAAGAAAAAAATCTACCATGTAACATTGGATAAAGCTTTGGAAGAAGCTGATTTCAATACAATAATGGCAGGCGTGGAATTGGATGACACAAAAATCGCAGCTGACGCATTGGAATTTGTAAAAGAAGGTGATTTAAAACAAGTGGGTATTGAAATTCACTCGGGTCAAAACAGGGTTGTTCGTCGTGTTTTCGAAAAATTAGGTTATAAAATTATTCGTTTGGATAGAGTTTACTTTGCCGGACTGACAAAAAAGAACTTAACTCGTGGAAAATATCGTTTTCTCAGCGAACGTGAGGTTAGCATGCTGAAAATGGGTGCTCACGAATAAACAATTATTTAATATATATATAAGAAAAAACTCTTTTGCATGAATTTGCAAAAGAGTTTTTTTGTTTGTGAAAAAACATAAACTTTCTTTCGCAATTATTTGTTAGTTGTATAAAACTAAACTAATAAAATGGAAAAAGTAGTCATTGCCGGTGGTACCGGTTTTATTGGCGAGTATATCGCCAATAGGTTTACTGAAATCGGTTATACTGTACTTATCGTTTCACGGTCAACCAATCATATTTCCTGGAGTCCACTTGACCTTGCAAATGCGATTGACAATTCCGAATTAGTAATTAACCTTGCCGGAAAATCAATAAATTGCAGGCATAACCTTGAAAACAAAAAAGCGTTATTAAATTCCAGGATTGAATCAACAAATTCGATTGGCAATGCGATTCTAAAGTGTAAAAACCCTCCAAAACTTTGGGTAAATGCGAGTGGAAGTGGAATATACAAACCAACACAAGTTCATCCGGCAACCGAGAATGAAACGGAACTAGGAACTAATTTTTTAGCACAATTAGTCCATCAATGGGAAAAAACTTTTTTCCAATTTCAATTACCCAAAACACGACAAATTGCGTTACGAACTTCTGTTGTATTAGGCAAGAATGGGGGTGCTTTAAAACCACTTGTTGCACTAAGCAAGGTTGGATTAGGAGGTAAACAAGCTTCGGGCAAACAAAAATCCAGTTGGATTCATATCGAAGATTATTTTCAAATTTTGCTTTTCCTAATTGAATATCCGACTCTATCCGGCATAATAAATTGCACATCACCGTACTCTGTTTCCAATAAAAGTTTCATGCATGCTATCAGACAAACTCTTCATGTTCCAATTGGAATTCCAGCGCCAGAATTTGCAATTCGTATTGGAGCAAAGCTTATTGGTGTAGAATCATCTTTATTGCTAGACAGTTCCTATGTGGCTCCAAAACGATTGTTGGATGCTGGTTTTCATTTTACATATTCAAAATTAAAAAAGGCACTAGCCGATATTTTAAATTAAGTCCTTTAATGGGAATCTATCGCACATTTATTAAAAAAATAAATATTAATTATAATTTCTTGAAGCAGTCAATAGTTTATTATGTAAAAAAAATCATACCTTCGAAAAAAATTTCAAGTTTACAATAACATTTTAAAAATGTACTAAAATAATTCTAAAATTTACAAATATTATTATGAAAAACGAAAAAAACACTGATCAAGAGAAATTGATGGAAAATCAGCAAGAACAGTCAATTGCTAAGAAAAAACCCGGAAAACTTGGAGCTTTTATACTCCAGCACAAAATGGTCTTTACACTTCTTTTGGGACTCCTTATTGTAGCTCTTTGGGCATTTATTAAAATGAGCATTATGGAGAATAATTTTGAAAAACATACTTTGAAAATGCAATCTGATTACGAAAACAAAATTGACAGCCTGACAGCCAAGCAGTTGGTATTGACTTCAAAAGTTTTTTCTTGGGCAATACGAAGCGAACTGACTCGTGAAAATAAAGAACAAGTTAATCAGTTTTTCCTGAGCTTTATTCAAGAACCGGGCGTAACGAATGTAAAACTTGTAGATACAAATACTTCAATAGTATTGCTCTCGACAGATAAAAATGACGAAGGCAGCGTTTTCACCAATCCTGCCTTGTTGACTGACAATCCAATTTACCAAACAAAAGATTCCACACTGTTGATTATTTGCCCTGTTATGGGACTGAATAATAAAATTGGCGCTTTGGTCATCGAATATAAAAAGCAATAAATTAATATTCTCAACTACAAATGGAAACAATACTCCATTCAACAAAAAAAAGGAAACTATCCACTTATCAAGATAATTTCCTTTTCTTTTTTTAACTCCTTTTAGTTTGGGATACTTAGCTGATTAAAATCCATCAGGTCCGCCACGTCTTTGATGATCACCATGATCACCTCCTCTTGATTTAAAGGAATCAGGTCTTAATTCTGCAGGATTCTTGCTGCCTTTAAACTGATTGATTTTGTATGAAAAACTTAATATGAAATAGGAAGTCAACGTATTGTATTTGCTATATTGAACAAAATTATCTCCAATGGACTGACGAATATTCAATTGCTGTTGTAATATATCATTCCATTTTAATGACAGCACGCCTTTGTTTTTAAATAACGTTTTATCAATTGAAGCATTCCAAATTAGTTCGTTCTGATCAAAGTTTGAATATCCCTGACGGGTAGTATAATTCAAATCGGAAGAGAAATTAAAATTGTATGGCATATGTATCACCACATTTCCTCTGCCAGTCCAGTCCCAGGTTTCAGCAATAGTAGGATTTAAATTATTCAATGTGTTCGAATATCGAACTATTCCGCTAGCACCAATTTCCAGCATATCATGCGTAAATGTAAGCGACAATTGTTGATATGCATTATATCGGCGTGTACTGCTCAAGTCTCCCTTTAGTAGATTTTCAGTGTTTATTTCAGAAGAATTCAAGCCCTTTGATGAATAACCATATCGCATATCGTAACTCCCTGAAGTGCTTGTATTAAAATGAAGTCGTTTTTGAATAATTGGTGTATTGAACATTATATTTCCACCAAAATTATAAGGAACTACGGTTGCTCCTGCATTTACGGTTTGATTATATTGTTTTCCTGTAGCATCATAAATACTGTTCGACAACAAAGCATCCCTTGTAGCTTCTGCAGAAAAACGGGTGCTGAATGAAGAAAATGTTTTATCGTTGAACGAACTGTAGAACATGCGGAATGAATGATTAAACGAAGGATTCAGGTTCGGATTTCCGACTGTTTCGTTCATTGGGTTTGAATTGTTCTTAACAGGCTGCATTTGATTTATAGATGGTTGGCTAGTACGTCCACTATAATCAACACGTGCAAATTTCTTTTTCGAGAAGTTGTATTGAAAGCGACCACTCGGAGCGAAATTAAATACACCATAAGTTATCGGCCTTGTTTCCCCATTTGCGTAATAACGTATATTATTTGTTTGTGATGGCTCGCCTCTTGCACCCAACGTGTAATAATAATTTTTTTCATTGTGCCTGTAATTCAATTCAATAGTTTCACGGTAAAATATATTTTCGAAGGTGTTACTGTAAATACTATCAAATTGAGTATAATTTCCCAAACTATCTTTTTTGTACTGATCTTTGACACTGCTTGTGGTAGTATTGCGAAGTGAAACTGTGGTTTCGAGTAAGTTTTTTACATTCCAAAGAGGCTCTACAAAAGACAATTTGATATTATAATTGAATTTATTCGTTGTATTAAAAGTAGTTTGATCAATTATTGTAGTGTCGTTTGAGTAATATTTATTCGATTGGTTTAAACTTTCATTCATGCTATTTGTAAAACCTGCACCAACATTAGCGGTAAGGGTTCTTCCTATTTTTGAAAATTTACGGTTGTAAATAACATTTAAACCTCCATTTATATCTGTACCATTCCCCTTATTGAAACTATCTCCCCAACTGGTTTTTTGATCATCTGTCAGGTATAAATAATTACGAGTAACGGTTGAAAAAGATCTTCCATAACTTATGTTGGGTTGAAAAATAAAAGTATTAACACTGTCTGGTTTCCACTCCATTTCCAAACGCAAATTGCTGGAGTAATTATTATTTAGTGAGGCAGTTGTATCATTGTTATTGTACTTCGATCCTCGTAAATAACTTTCTCTTTCGCTCACCGTCTGAGCATCATTTTCAGAATGATTTAATGAAGCATCTCCACCTATTTTTAATTTAGAGTTAATTATGGTATTGTTATTTAAACCAACGTTCTGCGTAGTAGTAATTCCACTGTTCGATCCTCCTCCACCTCCAAATCTACCTCTTGAACTTCTGGTATTATTTACATTATTTCCACCAGCGGTTATCGCAGTTTGTGCTTCGCCATTTAAAATATTTACAAATGCATTTCCATCATAACGAATTTCTTTATCTGTATCAAATCCTGCTCCGGTTGTTATATTTCCAAAAATACCTTTTTTTCTATTTGCTTTTGTCGTAAAATTTATAATTCTTACGGTATCGTCATCCTCAAAGCCTGTGAGCACTGCCATATCCGATTTTTGTTCTAATACCTGAATCTTATCAATCATATCTGCAGGAAGATTCTTAGTAGTCATTTCCATATCATCATTGAAAAATTTCTTGCCATCAACCCTTATTTTTTTTATTTCCTGACCATTGACAGTAATTTTCCCCTCAGCACTGATTTCAACGCCAGGTAGTCGCTTTAATAAATCTTCCACCACAGCATTTTCGGCTGTTTTAAAGGCAGTAGCGTTATATTCCAACGTATCACCTTTTACCACCATTTGAGCCGCGGTACCAGTCACCTGAATTTCGCTCAGCAATTGTACATTTTCTTTCAATTGAATGTTTTTAAGAATAATATCCTTATTTTCAATATTTATATTCCGGCGATAATCTTCATAACCTACTGTAGAAATTTTCAAAACATAATCTCCGGATTTAATTTTCGATAAAATAAAACTCCCTTTTACGTCGGTTTGGCATCCCTGAACCATAGTGGAGTCTGTTACCCGAAGTAACCGAACTGTAGCCATTTCTATAGGAAGGCTGTTTTTGGAATCAAAAACAATTGATTGAATACTATGTTGGGCAAACGCATAAAAGTTAAGAAACAGCAGAAAATTAAGAACTAAATATTTCATAAGAATATATACATGAATTTTTGGAAAATTTACAAATCACTTGATATCAAAACACAAAAAACGGATGCAATTAATCGCTTCCTATTCATATATTTTAAATGATTATCCGCATAATATGCAGTCTTGTTATTTAACTTTTCGAAAATCTGATTCAGGAAGAACATGCCCTCGAAACGGCTTTCGAAGGAAATCGCTTCAAGACCTGATGCGTTTCACCCTGCGCAGGATGAATGATTCGGGATATGCCTCCGACGAATCGTATTTGTCCGACAAAGTGGCAGCCAAACATTCCAATTAAAGAGTATTTAAAGAGTCGATTGAATTTAAGTAGAACATCTTTTTCCATCCCTGTTAGTTCTCTCATCATTTTAAAAGAATCATTCTCTTTGAGGATCTCTCATTATCAATTTGCAGCTGATAATAATACACTCCCGGCAATAAATTCTCTGAGTTAAAATTCAGTTGATGGTTGCCGGGGTTTTTATAGGTATCAACTAAGGTTTTTACTTGCTTTCCCATCATGTCAAACAACTCCAGTTTAGTCTTTCCGTTTTTCGATGAATACCAGCTGATCACAGTTTCAGTGTTGAACGGATTGGGGTAGTTTTGGTTTAAGGATATGCCATTCAATTCCAGTTTCGGAATCGAAATATTGGTAGCCGAAGCAAGTTCATACAATGTAACAACTTCTGTTGCAGACAGAGGACGGTCATAAATTCGCACATCATCAATACTCCCTTTAAAAGCATAAAACGGATCTTGCTGACCGTATCTGCCATAACCCAATGAAAGCGATTTTTGGGTTGGCACATCAGCAAAAAAATCAGAGTAAGTCGAATTGGATCCCAGGTTATAATTCCTGTTGGTCATTTCAACACCGTTTAAATATCCTGTGTTGAAAGTTGGGGTAACAACTGCCACAAAATGGTACCAGATGTTTTCATTAAGATTCACTTTCGAATCGTAGCAAAATCTTTGGTTTACTATTGTAAAATACAATTTACGGTTCAGAATGGTTTGTCCATGCCCGATTTCAATGATAAGACTGTTGTGAGGCGTGCCTGTTGCCGATTCACCAAAATAAAGTATCGGCAGAATGTCGGCATCCTGATTTTGAAACTTGAACCACAGAGCAATAGATCCGATAGATAAGGTACTCATTATTTGGGGTGGATTCGAATTTTTATCTGGGAAATAAATCCGGCTTCTCAAACCGTTGAAAGAAACAGCTTTTGCAATGGGACCGGCTGTGTAGGTAATATCGTACGAAGTCCCATGCAGATTGTTTGCAGTCGCATCGATGATCATATTATCCATGTCATTGTCAAAAGACCAGTGAGAAACCAGTCCTGAATCAATAGTCTGACTTTGAACTTGCCAAAACAAAACTATTAGTGAAGTTAGTAAAATAATTAATCTCATTTTTTCCATCTGAACTAAAATAATCTAAATGATTATCCGCATAATATGTAGTCTTGTTATTTAACTTTTCTATATAGTGTATCAATGTTGTCGAGATAAGGAATTAGCATACTGAACACACAGAAAAAAACCGGAATATCATCTTTCGCAAACAACTATGTGAACGAAATCAGTTAATCATAAACAGTGATTATCAGTATGCTCCGTTTATTCCGTGTGCTAACAAAGCAATATTGGATTAGAAACGTTAATTGCGGATATTCATAATATTTTATTACCAATTTTTTATCTTTCTACATTTGACATTATCAAAACAAAAAGGTTTAATAGAAAACTGGAAAATAAAAAAAATAACTCCACGATACTTTTGGCTCGAGGAGTTATTATCCTTCAAAACAAAAGGTTAAACAACTTTAAACCTGTTACTTCATACCTGTTTATTTTGCTTTTCCTTTTTGATTACGATGTCCCATACCTATTCCATTTCCTCTACTACCATTTCTTTCGTGAAGCGATATATAAATAAGCGTATGTTTTCCGGTTGGATGTGTTGTATATTTTCGGAAAGCAGTTTCAATTTTTGACCATTTATTAGTACTTATAATCCATTTACCACTTGCCAAGGAACCTTGTCCTATCTGGCTAATTATTTTAACTAACGACATAATTCTAAAAAGTTAAAAGATTAATATTACGAACTGAAAATCATTATTAATTAAACAATTGTCGATTTGAATTAGTTGGTATATTAATTAAATTCTTTATTTCTTTAAATAAATTTTGAAATAAAAAAAAACCGCAAAATCTAAGATTAATCTTAATATTTTGCGGTTTTCAATTTTAATATATTTTCAAAAAAACATCAGATACAAATTGCATCGGCAATTTTATCCGAAATTTGTTTTCCTTTTAAATCTTCCACAATTTTTAGTGCAAATTGTAATGCAACGCCAGCCCCTTTAGCTGTGCTTATTAAACCTGATTTTACAATTTTTTCTTTGGAAATCGCAGCTCCCTTAAGATTATTCTCATAACCCGGGTAACAAATAGCCTCAAGTCCATTCAACAGGTTTAACTTTCCGAGAATCAAAGGAGCCGCACAAATTGCAGCAATGGGCTTTTTCTCGGCAATTTGCTTAACAAGCAGTGATTTAAGACCTTCGTGTGCATCCAAATTAGTTGTTCCGGGCATTCCACCAGGTAAAAAAAGCAAATCGTTTTCTGAAAAATTAGTTTCAGTAAATAATCGGTCAGCAATAATTGTGACTCCATGTGCTCCGCAAACTTCTTTTTTTGAAGAAATTGATATTGTAGTTACATCAAAAGCGGCACGTCTGAAAATATCAATAGGGATTATGGCTTCAATTTCCTCGAAACCTTCGGCCAGAAATACAAAAACTTTCATAATTATCTTAATTTAAAGTTATAAGTAATACTTCCTGATGAAACATCTTTTCCTGTGGAAAAACGGGTGCTTTGAGCTGCTGAAATGGCTGCACTTCTGGTTTGACTATCAGAGATTGTTGTAGGAGAACCTATCGATGCACTTGTTACTCTACCACTTTGATCAACCCGTATATTTACCGTAATCTTCCCTTCTACATCTTCGTTGTAACTCGGCGAAACTAACCTTCCACTAAGGTTACGTCCACTGAGTGACCATGAATTGCCACCCGATGAACCTTTTCCTACTGGATTTCCTTGCTGAGTATCGCCGGTGTTCGATCCCGAACCAGTTGAATTATTATTTCCGAACATTCCGTTCATAGCATTTGCTTTGTTTATTGCATCCTGCTCTTTTCGTTTTTGTTCAGCTTGTACTCTTTCGTTTTCTAAGCGTTGACGCTCTATGGCTTCTTGTTGTTTTCGTTGCTCTAATCTTACGTTCTCTAGTTGTTGACGTTCCAAGAGTTCTTGAACTTTGCGTTGTTTATCTTTCCTTTTCTGCTCTGCAATAGCAAACGAATTATCGGTTTGAGTCATTAAGTCTTGCTTCACCGGTTTAACTGGTTTCGGTGGGGCAGACACAGGAATCTGAACCGGTTTTGGAACCGGAGTTTCTGTCATTCCACTCCCTTCTTCTGTTTCACCAAAACTTATCATTAAACCTTCATCTTCGGGTTTTTTAAGTCCGGGTAAATAGATAAATAGAAGTAAAAGTAAAAGAATTCCACAGAACAAGAATGAACCTAGAACGCCATATTTATTGGATTTCTTCACGTTGTTATTTATCGGCGGTTTGAGTTGCTATTACTAATTTTAATTTATTATGATTAGCAATATCCAGTACTTTCACCACTTCTTTATATGCAATATCCTGATCGGCATGCAAGGCAATATATGTGGTAGTATCCTGTGCAACAAGATTTAAAATATATGATTCAAGTAATTCCGGGGCTATTGCTTCTGGTTGAGCATTGCCTTTTGCTACAAAATAATTTCCCTTTGCATCAATTGATACTTTGGCAATTACAGCTTTAGTAGATGAAGTTGCTTTACTTTGAGGAAGATTCAATTTTATATCATTGGGTGACGACATGGTGGAAGCCATAATGAAAAAGAGAAGCAAAAGAAATATAATATCCGTCATTGATGACATTGAAAATCCTGCTTCTACTTTTGTCCTTTTTTTAATTGCCATAATTTTGATTTACAATTTAGTAATTGTGAAATATGTATTGTAGACAATGCATTATGAATTATGCATTGTGAATTATGAATTATTTAAGCGGGTTCATTCAATAAATCGAGAAATTCCATCGTTTTCGCTTCAAGAATACGAACAACAGAATCGACTCTGGAAACTAAATAATTATAGGCAAAATAAGCAATAATCCCTACAATTAAACCGCCAATAGTAGTTACCATTGCTTGATACATTCCGGTTGATAAATCGCTGAGTTGAATGGTTCCGCTATTATTCAATGACATATTATAAAAAGTAGTTACCATCCCGGTTACTGTTCCCAAAAATCCAAGCATGGGCGCACCACCCGAAATGGAAGCCATTATGACTAATCCTTTTTCTAGTTTAGCTATTTCCAAATTTCCGACATTCTCAATGGCTACCAACACATCACTCATTGGACGACCCAACCGACTGATCCCTTTTTCTACCATTCTCGCAGTCGGCGTATTCGTATCACGACACAGTTTCATTGCAGCATCAATTTTTCCATCGTAAATATAATCTTTAATTCTATTCATAAACGATTTATCTTCTTCGGATGCTTGTTTTAAAGTTACCAACCGTTCAATAAATAAATAAACAGCAAAGGCCAACATGAGAGCTAAAACTATCATAATTGGACCACCGTAGATCGCCATTTTCCATAAACTCATTTCGGGCTGTTCAGGAACTGTTGTAGCGATAGTTTGTGCAAGATTCGTGTTTGCTTGCAAAATAAGCATTAAATTCATGTTTTTAGATGTTTATTTGGTGATTGAAATATTTGTTTGATTTTAATAGTAAGTCTCGTTTTATAAAAATTATGGGATTGAATTGCTGCGGTTACAAAATTCGTACCATTTCACACTGAACTTTCAATTATTTTTAGCTTTAGTACAGCCTGCAAATTAAATAAATGAAAAATAATAAATTCAGAATGATTTACAATTGTAATTATACTAACTGATTTTTATACCGTTTTATTGTGTCTTCAAGTCCATAATACAAGGCATCCGATATCAATGCATGACCAATCGAGACTTCATCCAACCAGGGAATCATTAAATGTAAATATGCCAGATTTTCGAGACTTAAATCATGACCTGCATTCAAACCCATTCCAAGGCTTTTTGCCAATTTAGCGGCTTCCACGAAGGGACTTACAGCTAATTCCTTATTGATAAGATAATTGCTAGCATACGGTTCTGTATATAATTCTATGCGATCAGTTCCTGTTTTAGCAGCGTATTCGATATTTTCAAGTTGAGTATCTACAAAAATGGACACTCGAATTCCAACTGAATGGAAATCGGTAACCACTTCTTTGAGAAATTCAAGATTCTTTACAGTATTCCAACCTGAGTTAGAAGTTATCGCTTCTGGTGGATCAGGAACCAAGGTTACTTGCTGTGGTTTTACTAATTTCACTAAATTGATAAATTCTTTTGTGGGATAACCTTCAATATTGAATTCTGTGCTGATTTTAGAGCGTAATTCCCAAACATCCGAGAACCTGATGTGACGTTCATCAGGGCGCGGGTGAACGGTAATACCATCAGCACCAAATTGTTCGCAATCTAATGCTACCTGACAAACATTTGGAACATTTCCTCCACGGGCATTGCGAATTGTTGCAATTTTATTTATGTTGACACTTAATTTTGTCATTTTTTTTACTTGACGTTTAAATATAACTTATAACCAAAACATTTGGAAGTTTGGCTTTCATTTAGTTCCTTTGCAGTGAGTTTAAACAAAGCTAAGTAATTGAAAATAATTATTGATATGTTATTTCAAAATAACTTTCAGTGCCGATAGCTATCGGTATAGCCTTCTAACTCGTAACAAAATTCTTGTAACTACTTAGATTATTTTTGCTACAAAAATAGCTAAAAATAATTGATGGTTTATCAGAGTTGATTTATCTTTCGGTTTTTTTTATCCTTCAAACAGGTATATTTCCAAATTGAAGGATACAAATTTGAATTTATTACAGCAAATATTTAATATAAAATTCTATGAGAATTGCCATTTTCGGGAATATTTATCGCACTGTGATTTTATCGCATATAAAAGTAATATTCAATTATTACAACGATAAAGGTGCTACAATTCTTTTGGACAACCAATTGTTCGAATTTATTCGTGAGTATGGAGATTGCTGTATGAAAAATACTGAAATTATTCAAAATGACGATTTTGAAGCTGATTTTGTATTAAGCATCGGCGGTGATGGAACATTTCTAAGTTCGGCAGCACGAATTGGTCGAAAACAAATCCCTATTTTAGGCATTAATACCGGACGATTAGGCTTTTTAGCTGATATACCAAGTGAAGATATTATAATAGCACTGGATTCGTTAACATACAAAAACTACACCATTGAAGATAGATCGTTAATTCAGGTTCAGATATTGGATGGCACAGAACTGGAATATCCTTATGCTTTAAATGAGGTAGCAATACTTAAACAAGACAGTTCGTCTATGATTAGTATCAATGTAAGTATAAATGGCAAAATGGTACACACATACATGGCCGATGGTTTGATAATATCAACACCAACAGGATCTACAGCTTATTCCATGAGTGTTGGCGGACCATTATTAGTACCTCAAACCGAGAATTTTATACTTTCGCCTATTGCATCACACAGTCTGAATGTCAGACCATTAATTGTTCCCGACTCTTGGAACATCGACCTTGAAGTTCACAGCAGAAGTCGTAGCTTTTTACTTGCACTTGATGGACGCTCGATAGTACTGGAACAAAAAACCATCCTTCGACTTTCAAAAGCCGATTACAGCGTAAAAATAATAAAACAACTGAACCACACTTTTTTTGATACACTTAAAAACAAATTGTTGTGGGGAGTGGATAAAAGAAATTAAATGATGTGATGATATGATGATGTGATGATGTGGTAATTAAATAGAATAATTAAAAAGTTATGCGTATAGTTTTTATGGGGACACCCGATTTTGCGGTGGAAAGCCTTAAAATATTAGTTGAAAACAAGTATAATGTGGTGTGTGTAATCACTATGCCCGACAAACCTTCTGGACGTGGACATAAAATTCAGTACTCGCCAGTGAAGCAATATGCTTTAGAGAAAAATCTGCCTCTTTTACAACCCGAGAAATTGAAAAATGAAGCATTTATAGATCAATTACGAAATTTAAATGCTGATTTACAAATAGTTGTTGCTTTTCGCATGCTACCCGAAGTTGTATGGAACATGCCTACTTACGGAACCTTCAATTTGCATGCATCGCTTCTGCCACAATATCGTGGTGCTGCACCTATCAATTGGGCAATTATCAACGGTGAAAAAGAAACAGGCGCTACCACTTTTTTCCTAACACACGAAATTGACACAGGTAAAATAATTTTACAGGAAAAAATTGCCATTTCAGAAACCGACAATGCCGGAATTGTGCATGACAATTTGATGGAAATGGGAGCCGAATTGGTAAAAAAAACCGTTGATTTATTGATGGAAGATAAAATAGAGGGAATCGATCAAGCTCAATTTATTCAATCAGAAAATGAATTAAAATCCGCTCCCAAGATTTTCAAAGAAACCTGTCAGATTGATTTACAGTGGAATGTGGAAAAAGTATACAATTTTATTCGTGGCATGTCACCCTACCCAACCGCATGGATTGAATTACAATTTCCCCATCAGGAGAATCAAATTCTGATGAAAGTTTATGAAACAGATAAAGAAATTATCCAACATGCATTAACTCCTGGAACAATTGTTACAGATGAAAAAAAACATGCAAAAATGGCACTTTCAGATGGTTTTATCCATTTGAAATCTGTTCAGGTTGCCGGCAAAAAACGCATGGAAATTGGCGAATTGTTGAGGGGAATTAAGCCCCCTAAATCCCCCAAGGGTGACTTATAGTCTTATAAACCTCACTAAAGTGAAAGTTGGTGGGCTACTTATACCTTATGAATTTTTATTTCAGCCCAAAGTCAACTTTGGTATAATGCCGATTGAGTATTTCGAGATTCTGCTTGCGGAAGGCATATCTTAGCATAGCGGAGATCCCGTCACACGGGAGAAATAAACAGTACAATCCCGTTACACGGGATGTTCCATTAGACGCACTTGCCTGCGGCAGGCAGGGTCGACATTGGACTGTATTATTTCTGCAATCGGTATTATTTCACCGCAATCGTCTCAATTTCTACCAAAGCTCCAAGTGGCAAAGACTTTACAGCAAAAGCTGAACGAGCTGGACATTCCGATTGATAATATTTTTTATATACCTCATTCATTCCAGCAAAATCTGCAATATCAGATAAAAAAACAGTCGATTTTACTACATCGGCAAATACATATCCTGCCTTATTTAAAATTGCACTGATATTGGCAAAAACCTGTTCGGTTTGAGTTGAAATTTCTGTAGCTTCAATTTTTCCAACTTTCGGATTTATTGGCAACTGACCGGATATAAATAAAGTGCCGTTGGCTTCCACTGCCTGACTGTACGGACCAATGGCAGCAGGAGCATTAGTTGTATTGATTATTCGTTTCATTATAGTAATTTTAATATTTAATTATTGCGAATGCAAATATACACTTTTATTATTATTCTAATTATTTCAAATTAATTCTCAAAGCAATTTGTTAGTATTAACACAAATTTGACTTTAAAAATTCCTTATAGCGCTTAAAATAGCAAATAAGAACGATAAAAAAAACGATTGTAACTTACAAAATAAGTATCTTTGTACAAAATTTTTAACCAGATGATTGTAGCAGAAATTGATAAATTTATTCAAACAAGAAATTATCCAACCTTCCAACCCAAAGCAATTTTCTTTGATATGGATGGCGTTCTTTTCGATTCGATGAAAAACCACGCAACTGCCTGGGTAAAAGCAATGAAAGTAGTCGGATTGCCTTTCACTGAAAACGAAGCGTATATGAATGAAGGCAGAACCGGATCATCAACGATAGATGGAGTTTTCGTGGAAGTGCATGGCAGAAATGCCACTGAGGAAGAAAAACAGAAAATTTACAGTATCAAATCCGGACTTTTCGAAGCGTGTGGCAAAACTGACAGAATGCCTTATGCACTTGAATTGCTGCATAAAATTCAGAAACAAAAATTAGAGATTTTTGTAGTTACAGGTTCAGGTCAACCAAGCCTTATTGATAGTTTGGATGGCAATTTCCCGGGTGTTTTCCATAAAGATAAAATGGTAACTGCCTTTGATGTAAAACACGGAAAACCCAACCCAGAACCTTATTTAATGGCTTTGAAAAAATCTGGTTTTCAACCGTGGGAAGTGGTAGTGATTGAAAATGCGCCTTTAGGGGTAGAATCGGCAACTAATGCTGGTTTGTTTACAATTGCAGTAAATACAGGTCCCTTAAATCCGGCTATTTTGAGTGATAGTGGCGCCAATTTGGTTTTGGATGGCATGAGGGATTTGCATGACTATTGGGAAAAACTTTTTTGATAGTCGACCCCTAATATTCTCTCTAAATAATTGCTTGCAAGAAGCAAAAAAGAATATAAATAGTTAATTACCGAACAAAATAATCAACTAAAATTTATGCAAGTTATAAAATACCCCCCCCGTGAAGATTGGGCTTCGCTGCTTACCCGCCCGGTTTATGATAGCACATCACTTTTCGAAACGGTACAAAAAGTATTGGACGATGTTCGTTCGCATGGCGATAAAGCAATAAAAAAATATACTCAAAAGTTTGACAATGTAAGTCTTGATGTAATTGAAGTTACTAAAGAGGAAATTGCAGAAGCTGACAAACTGGTTTCGGCACAATTGAAACAAGCCATAGAAATGGCGCGTCGCAATATCTGGAAATTTCACTCGGAGCAACAACATGATTTACCTGAAATTCAAACTTCACCCGGTGTTTACTGTTGGCAAAAAGCAATTGCAATTGAGAAAGTGGGTTTGTATGTTCCAGGTGGAACAGCTCCGCTTTTTTCGACTGTTTTAATGCTCGGAATCCCTGCACAAATTGCCGAATGTAAAGAGATAATACTTTGCACACCGCCGAATAAAGAAGGAAAAATTCATCCTGCTGTTTTGTATGCCGCTAAAGTGGCCGGAATTCATCGTATTTTTAAAATCGGGGGAACACAAGCCATTGCAGCTATGGCTTATGGTACAGAAACGGTTCCTAAAGTGTATAAAATTTTTGGACCCGGTAATCAGTATGTGACTGCAGCAAAACAACTGGTCTCTTTAAGAGATGTTGCCATTGATATGCCTGCTGGTCCTTCCGAAGTAGAAGTAATTGCCGACGATACTGCAAATCCTGTTTTTGTGGCGGCAGATTTGCTTTCGCAAGCCGAACATGGTGTGGACAGTCAATCTATTTTGATAACAGTAAGTGAAAAAATTGTAGCCCCGGTTTTGGAACAAATTGAAATTCAACTTGAACAGCTTCCTCGAAAAGAATTTGCCAGAAAAGCGCTCGCAAATAGCAAGATAATAGTTCTGAAAACATTGGAAGAAGCTGTTGAAATGACCAATGAATACGCACCTGAACATTTGATTATTTCTACTCACTATTATATGGGAGTAGCTGCAAATATCATCAATGCAGGTTCTGTTTTTCTTGGAAATTACACACCAGAAAGTGCTGGTGATTATGCTTCCGGAACAAACCACACATTGCCTACAAATGGTTATGCTAAAGCTTATAGCGGAGTAAATCTAGATAGTTTTATCCGAAAAGTCACTTTCCAGCAAATTACACAAGAAGGTCTTACCAATATGAGCAATGCTATAATAATTATGGCCGAAAGCGAAGAATTGCAGGCACATAGTAATGCTGTAAAAGTTCGTTTAATTGAAGAAAAAGAAGTGGAAGAAAGACATAGCAGTCATAGAAGATAGTTGGTAGTTTATAGTCGATAGTAATTAGTTTATAGATAATTATAGAATGAATATAGAAAAATTATTGCGTGAAAATATACGCTCCCTACAACCTTATTCTTGTGCCAGAGATGAGTTTAAAGGGGAAGCTTCCGTTTATTTGGATGCAAATGAAAATCCTTATAATGCTCCTTTCAATCGATATCCAGATCCTTTACAATGGGAAGTGAAAGAGCAAATCTCGAAAATTAAAAACGTTCCTGCTGAGAATATTTTTCTTGGAAACGGAAGCGATGAACCCATTGATTTATTGTATCGTGCTTTTTGCGAACCACGCATCGACAATGTGGTGGCTATAGAACCAACTTACGGAATGTATAAAGTTAGTGCTGCTATAAATGATGTAGAATATCGAAAAGTTTTATTGGATGATGATTTTCAGTTTTCAGCTGACAAATTATTGTCGGCAACAAATTTGTACACTAAAATTATCTGGCTTTGTTCTCCGAATAATCCAACCGGAAACAGTTTAAGCCGAGATGAAATTATAAAACTATTGACTTCATTTGAAGGAATTGTAGTGTTGGACGAAGCATATATTGATTTTGCAAGTGAAGCAAGTTTTTCAGAAAAACTGACTCAATTTCCAAATCTGGTCATTTTGCAAACATTCTCAAAAGCATGGGGAAGTGCCGCAATTAGACTAGGAATGGCGTTTGCCTCTGTTGAAATTATTGGAATTCTTAATAAAATAAAATATCCATACAATATCAATATCCTTACTCAAAAACAAGCACTTTTAGCATTAGGAAATGCTGGTCAAGTAAAAAATTGGGTGAATACATTATTAGTGGAAAGAACCGTATTATTAAACGCTCTTGAAAAATTACCTTTTGTAAAGAAAATTTATCCCACCGATGCCAACTTTGTTCTAATTAAAGTGGAGGATGCCAATGCAGTCTATCAATATTTAGTCAACAAAAGCATTATTGTTCGAAACCGCAACACAGTATCGTTATGCCTTGGTTGTATTAGAATTACAGTTGGAACACCCGAAGAAAACAAAATTTTAGTAGAAGAATTGTTGAATTTTTGAATTATTCTTTACAGTATTAGCATTATATTTCTAAGTATGTATTAGTAATATTAACAAATAAAAAATGACCATGACACACGAACAACTCACCTTATCTACCTGCAAAATTGCCCGAAAAGCTGGAAAATTCATGGCTGAAGAGCGAAAAAGTTTTGATACATCTAAAATTGAGACGAAAGGCTTACACGATTTAGTAAGCTATGTCGACAAAGAATCTGAAAAACTAATTATTGCTCAGCTGCAGCAAATATTGCCTGAAGCCGGTTTTATTGCTGAGGAAGGAACAAATGACAAACGTGGCGAACGGTTCAATTGGGTGATTGACCCATTGGATGGAACAACAAATTACATTCAGGGAGTTCCGATTTATGCTGTCAGCATTGGTTTGCTTGACAATGATGAACTTGTACTGGGTGTAGTTTACGAAGTGGGCAGGGATGAATGTTTTTATGCATGGAAAAATGGTGGAGCTTACCTGAACGGTGAACCTATTCATGTTTCTGATCGTGCCGATATACATGATACTTTGTTGGCAACGGGATTTCCATATAACGATTTTAGTAAATTGGATGACTATATGGAAATATTGAAATGGACAATGAAAAATGCACGTGGTGTGCGTCGATTAGGATCAGCAGCGACAGACCTGGCATATGTGGCTTGCGGACGATTTGATGCATTTTGGGAATACGACCTAAAACCATGGGATGTAGCTGCTGGAGCGGTTATAGTAAATGAAGCAGGAGGAAAAGTAACCGATTATAACGGTGGGACAAATTATTTGTTTGGACGAGAAATAGTTGCGTCAAATGGATTATTGGAGCTACCTTTGAAATAAACATTATGTTAATAAACGAACGCGACACTCGCACAGATAGATTATTGCAAGTTGCCAACGAAATGATGACAGCTGCACGCACTGCTCCAAAAGGAAAAGGATTTGATATTATTCAAGTTGCTTTGGCAACAGGCGAAACAATCAAACAACTATCGGATGCTATGCATGAATATAGCAAAAAAACAGGTTTGAAATTTATTACTCGGGATGCAGAAAATATCCTCCATGCCGAAGCCATTGTGCTTATTGGAACAAAACAACAGATTCACAATTTGAATTGTGGATATTGCGGATTTCCAACTTGTGCGGAAAAGCAAGGATTTCCTGACGTTCCATGCTCATTAAATTCAGTAGATGTGGGCATTGCCATAGGTTCAGCTTGTTCGGTTGCTTCGGATCATCGGGTGGATTCACGCGTAATGTTCTCGGTGGGAAGAGTGGTACAAGAACTGGATATGATGCCAGGATGCAGTAACATCTATGGAATTCCGATTAGTTGCAGTTCTAAAAATCCGTTTTTCGATAGAATTTCAAAAACACCTCCTATTCAATAATTCTTCAGTAATCATCAGCTTTTTAGAGCTTCAAAATGATTTTTTTATTCATAAAACTTTTCAAATACTTACGGTATAAAAGTTTATGCTAATTTCTACATTGAAAGTTTTTATTCCAAGGTAATGATATTAATATGATTAAAAATAAAAATAAAGAGGAACTGTGGACATCTAGTTTTATAAGTGCATGTATAGGTAATTTTTTACTCTTCTTTGCATTCTATTTGTTGGTGCCTATTCTCCCACTTTATTTAATTGAGGAATTTCACAGCTCCAAATTAATGGTTGGAGTCATACTTTCAAGCTATACGCTGGCTGCTTTGCTAATTCGTCCCATTTCGGGATTCATACTCGATATGTTTTATCGAAAACCTATTTATTTATTGGCTTATCTGCTGTTTGTAGTTTCATTTATCGGATATCCGTTGGCAAATTTATTAAGTACATTTTTGTTTATCCGCATTTTACATGGGTTTACTTTTGGATTTGTAACTACAGCAGGCAACAGTTTTATTGTGGATATTATGCCGGCTTCGCGCAGAGGGGAAGGATTAGGATATTTTGGAATTTCCAACACTTTGTCGATGGCATTTGGACCAATGACCAGCCTGTATATGCATGATTATTATAATTTTGACATTATTTTTTACACAGCAATTGCGAGTGGATTATTAGGATTATTATTTGCTATACGCATTAAATCAACAAATACAGTTGACAGAACTGTCAAACAACCGATGGCATTCGACAGATTTTTTCTTTTCAAAGGATTTAAAGCCGGTTTATGTTTACTTCTAATGGGAATTCCATATGGTATGATAGTTACTTATATTGCGATTTTTGGTAAAGAGCTAGGCATCCAAAGTGGTGTTGGAGTGTTTTTTTCGCTTATGGCATTAGGTTTAATTACATCACGAGTACTAGCCGGGAAACTAGTTGACAAAGGCAAACTTACGAATGTTGTAGCCACCGGAACTCTGATTTGCTTGCTCTCAATGTTATTACTATCAGGTTTAGGTCAGCTAAATTCAGAATACTACACATTAATCGTAATATTGTTTTATTCAATTTCTTTGTTTCTCGGAATTGGTTACGGTCTTTTATTTCCAGCTTATAATACACTTTTTGTAAATATGGCACCAAACAACAGACGAGCTACTGCCAGTTCAACTTACATGACAAGTTGGGATTTTGGAATTGGAATAGGTTTGATCTTGGGAGGATGGTTAGCCGATAGCAATGGTGGTTTACCATTAGCCTATTTTGGAGGAGCCATTGCCACAGCAATTTCGTATTTATATTTCAAAAGTATAGCTGGACCACATTTTGTGAAATATAAATTGAGATAGCTAATTTACGCTAACAAATAGAAAAGATGATTCATTAAAAATGTAGACATTGTCTAAATCTCTTCTTTTCCAAATTTTCTTGCACAATCAACAAATTGCGATATTTTTTGGGGTTCTTGTTCGAATATGTTTCCAACCACTACCAAGTCGGCACCAGCTTTAAATGCTTTATACAACTGATCTACCGTTTTTATACCACCACCTACAATTAACGGTAGCGACAAACTCTTGCTCACATATGAAATCATATCAGATGGAACAGGTAACTCAGCACCACTTCCAGCTTCCAAATAAACTAATTTCATTCCCAGCAATTCCGCTGCAATAGCCGTTGATAGTACTATTTCCATTTTTTCCCGTGGAATAGGTCGGGTGTTGCTTATGTATTCTACCGAGCTTGATTTTCCACCTTCAATCAAAAGATAACCGGTAGGAATTACTTCGATATTCGATTTTTGAATCATTAATGCCGAATTTAAATGGTGTCCAATTAAAAATTCAGCGTTTCGTCCCGATAGTAGTGAAAGATAAAGTAAGGCGTTTGCCTTTGGGCTAAATTGAGATGTATGCCCAGGAAATAAAATGATTTCGGCTTTTGTTTCCTCTCTCAAAACCTCAATGAGTGAATCAACAGAATTGAGCGTAAAACTTCCTCCAACAAAGATAAAATCTGGAACATTTGTTTTCAAAGCTGCAATTGTGCTGGACAGCACACTTCCCCTGCATTTATCGGGGTCAATTAAAACAGCCAACATTTTATCTTTTAATTCTCTTTTCAGAAGTATTTTCTTGTAGATGTTTCTCATTATAAATCCTTAGTTTTTTATGACAAACACCATACTAATGTGTATGATGATGTTTGAATATAAGATAGTTTGTAATTTGTTTTTGTTTGAATATGCTCTGCAGTAATTTCTCCCTGATCTTTTATTTCAAAAGGAAAGATTCTTAATTGTTTCGAAAAATCAACTGCTTCATTTCCAATGATT
The DNA here is from genome assembly GCA_010365115.1 of Paludibacter sp. Taxonomy (GTDB): domain Bacteria; phylum Bacteroidota; class Bacteroidia; order Bacteroidales; family Paludibacteraceae; genus Paludibacter. The sequence goes on along the minus strand of JAAFGX010000039.1, from coordinate 11,037 downwards.
TTAAAAAGAGTTTCTTTAGCAGACCAAGCCAACAATAACTGGCTTATATTCTGTCCATTTGATAATTCATCTTGCTCAATTTCGCTCAAAAACCGTTTGTATATTTTCTGAATTTTATCAGTACGACACTCAATATCAACACCTACCTGACGTATTGGATGTGCAATTACTGCTACCCATTTTTTACTATGCGAAACACTTATTTTATAAGAATTATCATTAAAAAATGGCTTGCCATCGGAATCATAACGAATATCCTTTTCTGTTCCAAACAATTCCTTAAATGCTAAACGAATACCCAAAAATTCGAGTTTCCGCTTTTCTGAAACGATATTTTTAAATTTAAGTTGATCATAATCTGACAATTGCAATAGACCAAGAAGTTCATCAACGCTTTCGTTTATTTCATAAACTTTTAAATATTCCTCATTCTTCGAAATTACATTATTGATTTTTTCCTCTGACATTCTCTAATTTTTCAATTTAGATTTCGTTCTTATCATTTTTTCCATTCAAAACTTTCCATCATTCTTATTACATCCTCACGAACATATTCTGCCATTGGAACAATGGAGTCTTTATTTGGCACATTATTGAAATACAATGCTGCTCGAAAAAAGTGTTGTGTGCTGTCAGTGAGCATAAACTGGAGAGTTGATGCAGTGTTACCTGATAAATCGTATAAAATTCCATACACTTTTTTTTCAGGATGAATGAACACTTTTTCTCCAATTCCATCCGCACGTATGCTATGTTTATATACAATCCTTCTCGAGTCTTCCGTTAAATCAAAAAGATTTCCATTTACTGCTTTGTAACTGCAATATAAACTGGCATTTAAAGCCGGATAAAAGATATCTATCCAATACTTTTCACCTTGTGATTTTCTGTCGATTAATAATGCATTCACCGGCAAATCAAAACGATAAGGCAGGTTTAATGTGTCAATTGTGCGGTAGGTATGAGCAGGCAAATCGACCCTATAGTAGCCATAAGGGCGAGGAATTATTGCGTCACTGCACGACCAAATTAAACTTATTACACAGAAAAAAATCAATATTTTTAAAGTCCTAATCACTTTTTTAATTTGTTTAAATTCCTTTATTAGCTTAATTTGAGTCTGAATTATCAAAATCATCTTTAATATATAATTTTACTTTTTTGATACGCCGGTTATCGGCTGCTACAATTTCGAACACATACCGACCGTAATCAATACGCTCATTTTTAGCAGGAAAATCTCCTTTAAGTTCAAGAATTAAACCGGCCAAAGTCTCTACCTCTTCAGTTACTTTTACAAAATCTTCTTCTTCAATCTCCGCTATTTTGAAAAAATCATTTAATAATATTTTTGCTTCAAATATAAAGGTATGATTGTCGATTTTGGTAAACAATACTTCTTCCACATCGTATTCGTCGCTGATATCACCAACAATTTCCTCTAAAATATCCTCAAGCGTTACTAATCCCGAAGTGCCGCCATATTCGTCCACAACCAATGCCAAATGCACTTTACTTTCTTGAAACTCATTCAACAAATCATCAATTTTCTTAGTTTCAGGAACAAAATAAGCAGGCCTTATTAAACTTTGCCAACGGAAATTTGCCGGTTTGTCTAAATGGGGCAATAAGTCTTTAATATACAGCAATCCTTTAATATTATCGCGTGTACCGGAATTAACTGGTATGCGTGAATATCCGGATTTTATTATCAAATCCAATAATTCTCTGTAATTTGTTTTAATATCAATATCAACCATATCAACTCTCGAAGTCATGATATCTACAACCTGAATATTACCAAATTTAATAATTCCTTCCAAGATATCGGTATCCTCGTCTTTGCCGTTGGATGTAAGTTCCAAAGCATGTGAAAGTTCATCCATCGAAATATTGGATCGATTGCGTTTGGATAATCTGCTATTAACAATTGACGTTGAATTAACTAACAAACTCACAAATGGACCAAACAGTTTTTCGAAAGCTGAAATAAAGGGAACTGTATTAATTGCAGTTTTTTTGGCATATTGAGTTGCATACACTTTAGGAATAATCTCACCAAAAAGCAACAAAATAAATGTAATAATAATGGTCTTAAAAATAAATCCGATAACTGGGACACTTTCGAAATTCAAAATTGTAGAAGTGGCATAAGTCAGCAGCAAAATGATAGCCACATTTACAAAATTATTTCCGATCAGAATACTTGCAAGCAATCGTTGTGGAGTTTTAAGCAATCGCAGGATATTTTTATTTGCTTTCACTTCACTGTCCTCAAGTTCGTTCAACATTTGTGGGTCTAGCGAAAAAAAAGCGACTTCAGAAGCAGAAATAAGGGCGGAAATGCAAAGTAACAAGAATGTAATGATAAGAGAAGTGATAGCCGAAATTGATATCGGATAAAGTGTGATACCTCCAAAAATTGAATATAAAAAGTCCGTTTCCAATGAGTCAGATTTTAATAAAATGCTTTTTTAAAGAACTGTTTTTTTCTTTATCTGCAAAAGTAGTTATTTTTTTTGATAAGAAATATGAATTTTCTTTATAATTTTCGATTTCAAAAATTACCTTTTTTTAATAAATTGTATTGATTTCGTGAGGTTTAGAAACATGTGTAGTTAAATTTAAAATTTACTTTCAGTTTTAATATTGGCATTGGAATCAAGATATTGAGCAATTATTTAAAATAATACGATTCAATCCTACTCCTTTACAGAAACAATTTTATCGACAACATATTTATTAACGCCTCTCCATGGCAACGTTCCAAGATATTCTTTATAATGTAATTCTACCTCTTTTCCGCTACATCGCATCAAAGAATCAGCCACTGTTTTATCCTGAACAGAAAATGGAAATTCGTAGGACTGAATTGTTCCTGTAGTTTGAGATCGGAAACCGGTTTGAATCATTTTTCCTTCGTAAGTTTTGAAAATATAACCTTTGTGTACAAAATAATTTAACTCTCCGGCTTTTACGCCTTCACCAAAAACAAAGAAAAACTGGAAATACATCCATGAAACGAACACAACAAGTCCTAAAACTGTTGCAATAGTGAGTCCTTTTTTAATATTCGGGTTCATAATAATTTCAATATTTAAATGTAATTACAAATGTAGTCCATTTTTTTATATCATTTATTTTTTTTCTCAAAAAACAACAGAATTCCGTTAAAATGTTTATCTTTACCACTTCGTTAGAAATCTTTAATTCGGTATTTATAGAATTTATATATTTGTAAATCAATTAAATAAATCATATTATGAAAGACAAATTAGTTACCTTGGCAATACGCACCTACCAAAGGGCACAGATGATTAAATCAGTGCTGGAAGAAAATGAAATTGATACAGTAATTCACAATTTGAATCTAGAACACCCGGAAATGGCTGTAGGTGTGCGCGTTAGAATAAAAGAAAGTGATTTGCCTCGAGCATTGAAAATTGTGGAAGAAATGGAAAGTGCCTGGGAAAGAGAACCAGCTACAGGTAGCAATTCAACTCCTCAGGTATTAATTCCCATCGATTTTGCAGACCAAATTCAAAAAGTAACTGATTTCGGATTTCATTTTGCTGATATTTTGGCAGCTGAAGTGGTGTTTATTTATGTCTATTTTAGCCCTGCTTTTACAATTTCGTCAAACAATGATATCAGCACCTACAGTATTAGTGATAGTGAACTTTTGCGTCGTATTATCAGTTCTGCCAATGCCGATGTGGAAAACATGACAAATCTTATTCATGCCCGAATCGCTAAAGGTGAAATACCGAATATTCCATTCAGATTTGTACTGAGAGAAGGTGTTCCGGAAGATCAGATTCTTGATTATTGTAAAAGAAACGAACCGGCATTAGTGGTGATGGGTACACATGGAAAAAAACTTTCAAACGGAGTAATTGGAAGTGTAACTGCTGAAGTGATGGAAGCTTGCTCTTCTCCAGTATTTGCAGTACCCGAACAAATGGATTTACAATCTACAGATGACATAAAACGAGTGGCATTTCTTACAAATTTTGATCAAAAAGATCTGATAGCTATCGATAGAGTTATCTCATTACTTGCTTCGGATAATCTAGAAATATATTTTATTCATGCATCCGAAAAAAAACAGGCCTGGAATGAAGTGATGTTGAGTGGAATAAAAACGTATTTTGCGAACCATTATCCTCAATTAATTACAAATTACGAGTTGTTGAATTCTTCCGATTCACCAGAATTAATTAACGATTATTTAGTAAATCATCATATAAATGTGTTGGCATTCAATACCCGCAAACGCAATCTTTTTGCCAGACTTTTTAATCCCGGGCTTGCCTACAAAATGGTTTTAAGTTCAGACATACCATTATTAGTATCACATGTTTAAAGAAAAAAATAAAAAAGAGACCTGTTATCAGATCTCTTTTTTATTTTAAATATATTGTCCAAAATTCAATAACCACTTGCCAATATATCAGCCAAATGAACTCCTTTGACCGCAAGTTTATTTTTTGAGCAATATCCATTAATATTCATCAAACACGAAGCTTCTGTGCTCACAATATATTCCACACCGGTAGCTAATGCATTTCGTACTTTTTTCTCTGCCATTGCCACAGAAATTGATTTGTTCTTCACCGCAAATGTTCCTCCGAAACCACAACAAGTATCGCTTTCTTCCATCTCAATCAACTGAAGACCTTCCACTTGTGCCAATAATTTTCGGGGTTCGTCTTTTAAACCATATTCCCGTAAAGCCGAGCACGAATCGTGAAAAGTTACTTTATGGGGAAATTTCGCTCCCAAATTTTCAACTTTCAAGACATTTACCAGAAAATCGGATAATTCATACACCGAATTTTTAATTTGCAAATGTTTTTCCAACAATTCGTGATTTTCTTTCAGAATTTTGTGATAATGATGTATTACAAAGCTAGAGCATGAACCTGAAGGCGAAACAATAGGCAGCCCTGGTTGAAAATCGTTAAGAAATTTCTCTGCCAGATCGGCTGCTTCGTTCCAATAACCACTATTGAAAGCTGGTTGTCCGCAACAAGTTTGATTGGGATTATAATGAACCTTACAACCAGCTTTCTCCAACACTTTAATAGTATTAAATCCTGTTTGAGGGTACAATTGGTCGATATAGCAAGGTATAAAAAGTTGAATATCCATAATTTTATTTACGAGTTAGAGTTTTCAAAATGAATTGAAAATCAATATTTTTTAGCATCTCACGAAGAATCTGTGAATTTTACGATAGCAAATCAGTACCAGAAATCTGCATAAATTGGTAAATGATCCGAAAATCCATCCTGATATTTCATACCAACGTATGTTCTGAACGGTTGCTTACCAAGGAACTGCTTATCATTTTCGAGTAAAAAATCTGCTTCAAAAAAATGAGCATCTTCTTGCTGAGTATAAAATGCATTCTTTTTATTTAATAAATTCCCTGAAACAATAAGTTGATCCAATGCACCCCATTCACCCTGATGTTTATTGGAACCTTTGCCTTTCGAGTGCATTTCAAACATAAGATTATAAAGTTTTTCGGTTGAAATTGAATCAGTTAAAGGCAATGCTTTTATGCCTTTCAGCGTACTTTTATTTTTTGGATAATCGTTAAAATCTCCCATAATTACAATATTCGGGCTTGAATCTGCTGCAAAAATACTGTCTAATTTTATTCTCAACACATTAGCAACAAATACTCGCCTTTCCTCCGATTCCAACTCACCACCCAATCGGGACGGGAAATGACATACAAAAACATGTAAAGTGTCGCCGCTTGGAATTATTCCTGATGCAAAAAGGATATCACGTGTTTTGCTTGTTGGTGCAAAAGGAAAATTAATTTGAATGGCTTCATCATGAATCGGCTTAAATAGTTTAGGTTGATACAATAAAGCCACATCTACGCCACGTGCATCGGGCGACTCGTGATGTAAAAATTTGTATTTCTGACTTTTAAGACCAGAATAGTGTGTTAAGTCGAATAAACATTTTTCGCTTTCTATTTCACACAATCCAACTATTGCCGGAGCTTCCCAGCCACCAATTGCGGTAATAACCCGTGCAATATTCGTTTGTTTTTTAAGATATTTAGTTGTATTCCAGCCACGCATTCCCATTGGCAAATATTCGCTGTCTTCGGTAAGCGAATCATCTACACAATCAAAATAATTTTCCACATTGTAGCACATGATTTTGTAATTATGCTTTTGAATTTCTTGCGAGAAAGAATAAAAAGCAAAATAAAAAAAGACAATAAGGATTTGAAATCTGTACATCATACTTCAACAATTACTGTATTAAGGACTTTGGGGCTATGCTAGTTTGACAAAGATAGAAAAAACCACTGATTTAAAAATAAAAAAGCTGCCTACATCTGACAGCTTTTAAAAATAGCAAATATTCTACTCTATCTTTCCGAATATTGTTTTTCGTAATAATTTTGGTAATCGCCATTCATGATATTATCCATCCATTCCTGATTTTCCAGGTACCAATCCACGGTTTTTTCAAGTCCTTCTTCAAATTGAAGTGAAGGTTTCCAGCCCAATTCACGTTGTAATTTCGACGAATCGATGGCATAACGCAAATCATGTCCGGCACGGTCTTTCACAAAAGTAATTAATTTGGCAGATTCTCCCGGCTCGCGTCCCAATTTCTTATCCATTATCTTGCACAATTCACGAATCAAATCAATATTGGTCCATTCGTTATTTCCGCCAATATTGTATGTTTCGCCTACAACTCCATTGTGAAAAATGGTATCTATTGCACGTGCATGATCATTCACCCACAACCAATCGCGTACATTTTCGCCTTTTCCATAAATAGGAATAGCTTTGTTATTTTTTATGTTATTGATAGATAACGGTATTAGTTTCTCCGGAAAATGATTAGCACCATAATTATTCGAGCAATTCGAAATTACCACTGGCAAACCGTACGTATCATGATAAGCACGCACAAAATGATCAGAGGATGCTTTACTAGCCGAATAAGGTGAATGTGGATCGTATTTGTGGGTTTCAGTAAAATAAGTTCCGTCAAACTCCAACGCTCCATACACTTCATCGGTAGAAATATGGTAGAACCGTTTTTCTTCCATATTGCCTTTCCAGGCTTCTTTAGCGGTATTCAACAAAATACAAGTGCCGAAAACGTTTGTCCTGATAAATGAAAAAGGATCTGTAATTGAACGGTCAACGTGCGATTCGGCTGCCAAATGTACAACCCCATTAAATGAATGTTGTGTAAATAACTTAGTTATAAATTCCTGATCGGTAATATCACCTTTTACAAATTTATAATTAGGTGCATCGGCAATATCTTTCAGATTTTCAAGATTTCCTGCATAGGTCAATGCATCCAAATTTACAATCTGATAATCAGGATATTTTGTAACAAAAAGACGAACCACGTGCGAACCAATAAATCCAGCACCACCAGTAATTAAGATAGTTTTCTTCATTGAATAAATATATTTTTCTTGGTTTAAATTCATTTCAGCACTTTATAAACTTTACTAACCTTATAAACTTTACAAACTACATGACAAAGATACATCGTTTTTTTATGTTTAAAAACTTGTTGAAAACTTTTTCAAGTAAAAAATACAATTTCCCAGCTTTTATCCTACTTTTGCAATGTGGAAAAATTCTGTCAACATATCGAAAAACTTTTAGCTCATCACGATTTTGCGGTTGTACCCGGATTGGGTGGATTTGTGGTTCAAATGCAATCGGCTCAACTTCTTCCTGATCGCATCACTCCTCCTCTTGCAACAATTGGTTTTAATCCATTAATGCATCATGCCGATGGATTATTGGCTATCGAAATCTCACGCTCCGAACGCATCAGCTATCGATTGGCAATGGAATATATTGATAAGGAAGTAGAAGCTATCCATTATCGCTTAAAATCATCGGGTCAGGTTCGCCTTGGAAATTTAGGAGTTGTTCTAAAAAACGAATCCGGCAATCTGGAGTTTCAACCCATCGAAAAAGCTGATTATTTAACACAAAATTACGGATTATCAGATTTATATATCAGAACACGAAATTCAAGCACCGATAAAGAATCAGGAAAAATCACGATAAAATTCCGGACTTCGGTTTTTTACAAATATGCAGCAGCCAGTCTATTATTTGGTGGATTATTTTTATTTTCGAATCCGGTAAGCGATGTTCGTCAGGCTGATTATGCTAATTTTGCTTCGTTATCTTTCTTAAATGCTCCTTCAGTTGCAATTGATTCAGTCACAACTTCACAAACAGATACAACTTCTTTAGTAACTCCAAGTCAACAACCAACAGAATCTTATGACTTTCATGTAATTGTGGCAAGTCTGGGAGATCAGAAAAGTGCTGATAAATTTTGTAAATCTCTTTTGGAAAATAATTTTGCTAATGCACAGGTCTTACCACCTGTAAAAACCTACCGTGTTGCCATCCAATCTTTCTCCGACCGCAATCAGGCCATCGAATTTATGGAAAACTTGCGAAAAACCGACAGTAGATTTGAAACTGCCTGGGTACTGTGCAAATAATTGATAATTGATAATTGATAATTGACAATTATTAATTACCTTTGCAACCGCTTTTCGAGAAAAAGCATTAGGTATAATCATTTATAAAAATTTAAAAAATGCCAACTAAAATCAGATTGCAACGTCACGGACGTAAAGGGTATGCTTATTATCATATCGTTATCGCTGACAGTCGCGCACCACGTGATGGTAAATTTATCGAACGAATCGGTTCGTACAATCCAAACACAAACCCTGCTACTATCGATTTGAAATTCGAACGTGCTTTGTTTTGGATGACAACAGGTGCTCAACCCACCGACACAACGCGTAACATTCTTTCTTCAGAAGGAGTTTTAATGAAAAAACACTTACTTGAAGGAGTTGCAAAAGGCGCATTTGATGCAGCAGAAGCCGACAAACGTTTCGCAGCATGGAAAACCTTGAAAGAGTCAAGTGTAATTAAAACAAAAGAACAATTGGCTGCTGAAAAACAAGCTGATTTGAAAGCTCGTGCAAAAGCCGAAGCCGAAGTAAACAAAGCGAAAGCTGCTGAACTGGCAAAGAAAAAAGCTGATGCAATAGAAGCTGCTATTGAGAAAGTAGCTGAAGAAGCTGCTGTTGAAGCTCCAGTAGAAACACCTTCAACAGAAGAGGTTGCAGAATAGTTTTATATCAAACAAACATCAAAAAACCCGAAAGAAATTTCGGGTTTTTTTGTATCTTTATACTTTCCTTTTTTTTAACCATATTTTTTACTCATTAATTAAAATTCCAACACAATTTTTAAACGAAAAAAACGTTTCAACTTAATATTATTGCAGAATGGACAAAACAGTAAATATCGCACTTCAAATTTTACCAACTTCGAAATCTATTCATCCATATAAATTGGTTGATGAAGCAATTGAAGTCATTGCAGCGTCCGGATTACGCTACAAAGTAACTCCATTCGAAACTGTTATGGAAGGAAGCTATGATAAAATAATGGAAGTTGTAAAATTAGCACAAGAAGCATGTTACAAAGCAGGTGCTGACAGCCTAATGACTTATGTAAAAATCCAGAGCTCGAGAAATGATGTGAGTATTGAAGATAAGATGGAGAAATATGAGTGAATTGAAACGATTTTTCAATAAATTCTTACATATATTTTCAAATTCAGAGCATAAACGCATAGCTATCAACATTTTATATCTGACTATTTTAAATGGAATTTATTTCATATCTCCATTAATTCTGATTCCGTACTTGATAAAAACAATAGGAAGTGAAATGTATGGAATATATATTTTTTCATGGACTTTTATATATTATTTTATTTTTATTGTTAATTACGGCTTTGATTATAGTTCTACACGTGAAATATCAATTCATAAATATGACATCGATAAAGTATCTGAAATTTTTTCTGTAACATTTTATTCCAGACTCTTTCTACTTTTAGTTAGTATAGTATTACTCTTTTTATGTGTATTTTTTATTGACAAGCTTAATGAAAATGCAAAATTAATTCTATTAGGCATTGGAGTGATAGTTGGACAATCAATTTTTCCAACATGGCTTTTTCAGGGAATGGAGGAAATGAAATTCATTACTATTGTCAATTCAATTATTCGTATTTTACCGATAGTTTTGGTTTTTATTTTTGTCAAATCTACAAAAGATGTAGATTTAATAATACTTTTTCAATCCATCGGATTCGTAATTGGTGGAATATTTAGTCACTTTTTCGCAATTAAACATTTCAATTTAAAATTACTAAAACCACAAATACATGTTATTAAAAATTATTTGATTTCAAGTTTTGGTTTATTTTTTTCAACTATTGGTATTTCTCTATATCGTGAAACAAATACTGTGATGTTGGGCTTTTTGACGAATAATTTTGAGTTAGTTGGATTCTATGCATTAGCCGATAAATTTATTCGAATAATGCAATTGATAGCCAATTCATTTTCACAAGCTATATTTCCTTTTTTTGGACATAGTCTCATTGACAATCGAAAAGAGGCCATAATAAAATTTAAGAAAATTAGTATATATTATGCTATTTTTCTAATGTGTTGTTCCATTGGTTTATATATTTCTATTCCTTGGTTGCTGAATTTATATCTTGGAAAATCGTATCCAGAAATAATTCTTGATGTTCGCATTATGACACCAGTTATTTTGGTAGGCGGTCTAAATTATTATTTTGGCGTTGTGGGACTTTTAAATTTTAATCATAAAAATGCATTTACTACATTTGTTCTAATTGCCGGGGCATTCAATTTAATTTTCTGTTATATTTTAGGAATAAGATATTTAGATATTGGTGCAGCTATTTCATTAACTATGGCTGAGTTAGTTTTGCTTGGTTTAATTTTATTTTATTTAAATAAAAAAGAAAATATTTTCAAATCATTTTAATCATATGTATTTAAATGGCTCTATAACGTTTTGTGTGGGTAAAATATTTTCTAATATTTACTCCGTAGGAGTTTTCAATGCATATGGCACATTCCGTTTTTTTTTTCGG
>JAAFGX010000172.1 GCA_010365115.1 Paludibacter sp. | reverse complement strand
GGCAAGTAAACGAATGGGTTAAGAAAGCAGTGGTTATGTATTTTCCTATCCAAAAAATGGAAACATGGGAAGCAGGGATTTTTGAATACCATGACAAAATGGAATTGAAAAAAGACTATGCTGCTAAAGGAATTCGTGTAGTTCCGGGAGCATCTGCTCGTTATGGCGCTTACATTTCAAGTGGTGTAATCATGATGCCAAGTTATGTAAACATTGGTGCTTATGTAGACGAAGGAACTATGGTTGACACCTGGGCGACAGTGGGAAGTTGTGCTCAAATAGGTAAAAACGTTCATTTAAGTGGCGGAGTAGGAATTGGCGGGGTTCTTGAACCTTTACAAGCTGCCCCAGTAATTATTGAAGACGGCGCCTTTATAGGTTCACGTTGTATTGTTGTTGAAGGGGTACACGTAGGAAAAGAAGCCGTTCTTGGTGCCAATGTATGTTTGACTGCATCTACAAAAATTATTGACGTAACTGGTGATGAGCCTGTAGAGATGAAAGGTTTTGTTCCTGCTCGTTCAGTTGTGATTCCAGGAAGCTATACTAAAAAGTTTGCAGCAGGTGATTTTCAAGTTCCTTGTGCATTAATCATTGGGACTCGTAAGCCATCTACTGATTTAAAAACATCTTTGAATAACGCTTTACGCGAATACGACGTAGCGGTTTAAAAAATAGCTCTCCTATTAATCCGAAGAAAACAAGCAAATAAAAAAAATGCACTTATTATAAGTGCATTTTTTTTTACTAATCCTTAAAACGGGTTCTTGTGATTGTTCGTGTATTTACCCATTTTACAAAATCGATATACAAAAACGAAATTTCAAACAGTTTCTTACCATTTGGAGTACATCCCTTATGTTGATTATACTGCTTATAGACATTTACGTGTTGTTGATTATTTAGACTCTCAATATCAAAAGCAGCAAAGGACAATTTGTTTTTAAAATCTAATTTATGAAAGGCCTCGATACTATTTTGATCAACAAGATCCCTGTCACTAATTTGAAAAAATAGATTATCATAAGTCATTTGTTCGTTGAACCTCTCTAACCTTCTATACCATTTATCAACAACTTCCTGTTCTGATTTATAATGAAGAAAATGCAATTCTACATCATGTAAAAGGGCAATAGGATACGCTTGTACCGTATCTAAATATGTAGATTTGGTAACAAAAACCAAATCTTGTTTTAGATAAAAATCAAAATTCTGCAACATCTTTATATAACATGGACCATACAAGAATAGACCAATAAAAGGGGTGTTATAAGGAAGCTTTAACCACTGATAAGCCTCACCAGCAAAACAATTATTAGAGATTAACACAAAATCTTTATTCTGCAACTTACCAATCTCTTTTTCAGAGACATCCCGCCTCATTTTATGTTTTATAAAAACTTCCAAGTAAATATAAAAATGTAGTGCTATTGCTAATACTACTTTGAATTTTGATATTATATATTTCAATGATTTCATCTAGATGAACTTAATTATACCATTACTATTTAACGAACAAAAGTACAAATATAATCCTCTAAAAATTTTAAAAATTTTTTACTCCTGAAAAATAAACCTAACTTTGATACTTAATTTATACTAACACTCACATTACGGAAACCATTAACCTTGCTACTTAAAGGAAACTGCATGGTTTATTTGATAAAAAAATAAGCACATTGGAAATATCAATAATTATAGTTAATTATCGTGGATGGAAAGCATTAGAAGAATGTTTGAAATCTATTGATTTAATCGTTTCAGGAATATCGTTTGAGCTAATTGTTGTAGATAATTATTCTAATGATGGACAATTTCCGATTATCAAAGAAAAATATCCGAAATATACATTTGTAGAAAATTCTGGGAACAACGGTTTTTCTAACGGTTGTAATTTTGGCTCAAGCATAGCGAAAGGAAACTATCTGCTTTTTTTAAATCCTGACACAAAACTAACTGCTGAAGCATTAGAATCACTTTTTAAAACCGCAATTTCAAACCCGAAAATTGGAATACTATCTTGTTTACAAATCAATGAGAATAATATTTATTACAAGCAAAACAATTTATTCCCAGTTCTAGGTAGTTTTTTTGGAATATCAAGGGCTATTTCAAGAAAGATAAATAAACTGAAGCTACAGAAAAGGTTTAGTAATACTGATGAAGATTTATTTTATCCAGATTGGGTGACTGGAGCAGTTGTCTTTATTAGTAGAAAATGGTTTGATAAAATCAATGGATGGAACGAAGATTATTGGCTGTATTTTGAAGACGTTGATCTCTGCAAGAAAATGGCCTCGGCTGGAGGAAAAATTGCAGTTAGCCGAAAAGCCACAGTTTTCCATCAACACGGCGGTGCATCTAGGTTAAACATCAAGACAAAAGCGATTACAAAAACCGAAGTAATAATTTCTAAGCACGCTTATATAAGTAATCAATTTTCATCAGCCACCCAGTTATACTTACACAGTATGTTGATTTTCACAGTTCTTTTGGAGAAAATTTATTTTTCATTCTTAAGTTTACTACTATTTTTTGTGCCAAAATTACATGTACATAGGTTAATGTTAAAAAACCTACTTACCTACTATATTAACGCGATGCAAAACAAAACTTGGATAAGTCCTCGAGCTATGAATTACTTGAAAAAAGAGAAAAGCTAAACCTTACTAAAAAATCAACTCTTTATAATGAACAACAATATTCTCCAAGTCCTTTGGAAGATGAGAAATATCCTTCTTTATATATTGCGGCTTACTGTTTTTATTTTTGTAATATTCGAATAAACTGTAACCATTATTTATACAAAAATCTATATACTCATCAGACAGGATCTCTGGTATATTAAATTCTTGGTGAGAAAAATTTTTGATTTTATATTTTATTTTATCTTTTCCGCCCAAATATGAAAAATGCCAACCTCCGTAAACTACCGACTGCACAGGAGATTTTCTAAACACTCTTAATTCATTAGCCGTAAATATTTTTAACCACTTTGCTTGTAAACACTGTACTCCAGCCCAAACACTATCCCTTTTTTGGTAATTTAGAAAGTAATAATAGTTAATCATATTAAAATTAAGGGGCGCGTGATATTTCTTAAAAAGAGTAAAATAGACCAGTTTAATTTGAGTTTTTAATTTATGTAAATCTTTATTAAGCAATAAATAAAATAAACTTTTCAGCAAATAGAAAACACCTTGAGTAATTAAACTAAATTTAGATTTTTTCTCAATATTGATATTACTTTCTTGATTGTTTTTCAAAGCAATCAAAACATCTTTATTCGGAATTTCATCTAGATCACTTACAAGAACTAAATCTGTATCTTTTAGATTAAGCCCACTTACCCCTTGACTTATACAGTTTCGTTGAAATTCTTCCCTTTCCCATGCTATACCACTTTTGTCACCAAAATGCTGTAAACTTATTGGTACATATATTATCTTATCTTTAAAAGGAAGAAATCTTTCCTGGTTCTCAGCAAAAACCATCTCTTTTATTTGACCGTTATATGAAGAATCAGCCTCAACAATAACGAAATAATCAACAACATCATATAAATATTTCAATCTAATCTCCAACAAATCGAGTTCGTTAAAAAATGTAAAACAATCTACTATTTTATTCATTTGTCTATTTTGTAATATTTTATTTAATTCTAATCCGAACAATTTGACAGCTGCTAAAGATTTCTAATTTAATTTAAATCCCTCATTATTATCAGGACCACCAACAAATATCAATTTTATTAAACTAGCGTTTCCAAAATTTGAATCTCTTCTTCAACCTCTTTTTTCTATAAAACTGTTGTTGAAAATCAGTAGTATTCTTCCAAATGGTTTGAAAAATTAAATCTTTTGATTCTCCAGATACAATAGCATATTCATCACTCATAACAACTACATTTTCTTTTTTAGTAGTAAGCCTACTTAAATTTTTCATTCTTAAATCAAAGTCCATCGTCTCATGAAAATTCATCCGATTTAAATCAACCAAAAAGAATTTATACTCGTTTTCAGACACCTTTTTAATTAGCGTATTTCCTGGAGAATGATCCAGAAATTCAATTCCTTTCTTATGTAGGTTATAGGAAAAACGTGTGAACTGACGCAAAATGTTTTCATGATCTGGAAAACCTGGAAACAAGTCTAATTCCCTGAAAGTTAATTCCGTTTCAAGATGCTCACTAACATAATAACTATCTCGCAATCCTAGACTGTTGAAATTTTCAAAATAAGCTAAAGGCTGGGGTGTTCCTATCCCCTTTTCTAGTAGTATAGTAGCATACTCAAACGAACGTTTCGCTTTAGATTTCCTGAAATATTTATACGCAATTTTGTTAATGATATTCGGAATCTTAAACGATTTAATATTGACTATCTGGCCATCTAAATCAAACAGTTTAATTATATTTCGATCTCCATTTCCAAAAACAGTTCCTAAATCAGAATTGAATTCTTTAATAAAGCCCAAAATTTGCCTAGAATCTTTAACCGCTTTAGAAAACATCAGTTTTATCGTCATTTACTTTTTATTTTAGTGCTTTTACTTCATGTTAAACAATAAAGCATTTTATTCTAGAAGTAGATTTAAGAGCTATACAAATCAAAAAAAAAATAGTCGCCCTTCAAACCGGAAATGTTCTTGAAATATTTCAAATTCAATTATTAATCCACTAACAGCCGACAAAAATACACATACCATTTTAGACTTCAAATTATTATTGTAATTTCGGCAATAAATAATATAGTCTTTATTGTTTATGCCCACTGTAATTAGCGGAACCAATCAAGAGAATCATTTTAAAGATCTTTATTCAATTAAAAGAAATAAAAATCATCTTTTAAGACAGCATAAATCAGGTGTTTATTTCCCCGTCAAACGATATAATATTTAGACCAATATAATAAAATAGCAATGGAAAATCTTAACGAAGAAGTTCATAAAGCATTCGAAATTATAAAAGAAGGTGGGATAATCCTTTACCCCACAGACACCGTCTGGGGAATTGGCTGCGATGCGACAAACCCAGAAGCAGTTGCTAAAATCTTCAAACTCAAAAAAAGAGTAGAAACCCAAAGCATGATTGTTTTGATGAATGGAGAACGAATGATGTACAATGTCTTTAAAGACATTCCAGAAGTGGCTTGGCAAATAATGGACTTGTCCGAAAATCCTACCACGATAATTCTGGATAAACCAAGAAACGTCGCCCCTAATTTGATCGCTCCTGATAACACTTTGGGAATCCGAATTGTAAAAGAACCATTCTGTTTCAAATTATTGGAAAAGATGAAAAAACCATTGGTTTCCACTTCAGCAAATATTTCAGGTCAACCTACTCCAAAAAGTTTTAAAGAAATCAGTCCTGAGATTTTAAAAGGTGTGGACTATGTTGTAAATTTGCAGCGCGATAAAATTGCTGGGAAACCGTCCACAATCATTAAGTTAACGAATGATTGTCAGGTTAAAGTAATCCGAAAATAGGAAAGGCCACGAATTCACTAATTTTTTTTTAAAATTTATTATTATGAGTGATCTTATTTATAAAGAGG
>JAAFGX010000171.1 GCA_010365115.1 Paludibacter sp. | reverse complement strand
ACGCTCATTGCTCACCGGCATCGGTTGGGAATGTAGCTCAACAGGTGCTACATGCTGGGTCTCGTTCCTCGACCGCACGTAGCTCTATGTATTACCAAATCGTGCATTGGTTGTGAAGAATGGGCTTTTCATTACTCCGCTTTTCTTTTATTCAGGGCGTAAAGTCTCTCAACTTTGTATGATGTCTGGGATAATCAATTTCTCTATTGCAAATATAGTAAGACTTTTTCACTATATTCTTAGTCCTCATAGTATTATTTAAGTTTGCTTTAACATAAAAAACTACACAACCGATATAAACACTTACACCGTGTATTTTTTTTATCGGCTTTTGCCGGAAATAAAATATACGGTGACCGCTCTGCCTATTATCAAAAAGCTATAAATGCCACTTCAAGACATTTAAGAATAAACACTAACTTGCTGTGGCTTTTTTTGCTTTTTGGGCGATTAGTTATATCATCTTTTTTTTCTAAAATTTTAAAGTGTAACTTAACGAAGGCATAATAGGAAAAAGACTAAACTCATATAGTGACGCACCATTTATACTTGGAGGACTAATATAAATATATGGATTTCTACGATTGTATAAATTAATTATACTGAAATCAATTATCCCAGATGATTTTCGATTATTGACTTTATAACTAAGACCTACATCTAATCGATGATATGATTTTTGCCTGAATTGATTTAACCCACCATAAACTAAAACTGTGTTACCATCAAAATCTTCATACTGCGATTGAGGTATATTGTAGGGTAAACCACTACCAAAAACCCAAGTAGCTGAAAAGGCAAGTTTTGTTGTCAGCTGTTGCTGAAAAAAACAACCTAAATCAAATGTGCGGTCATATTTATAAGGATATATTTTTCCTTCATTCAAATTATCAAATTGTCTTGTCGATTTTGCAATTGTTCCGCCAATCCAACCTGTCGATTTCCCTTTTACTTTTCGAGCGAGCAACTCTATACCTTTCGATTCACCAATGCCATTTACTGCAAGTATATTCTGCCAACCAGAGTAATTAGTTGTAAATGAAACACCCTCATTTAAATCAGTCAGATTACTCATTAATTTATAATATATTTCTACACTGAACTCATAATCACTCTTATTTGGAATATAGCTGAAACCGACAGAAGTTTGATTGCTTTTAGCAGGTGGGGCTTCTATCATTGCAGGTATTCGATAATCGGCAGGAGCTCCAGCACTGTTGTTTGATAGCAAATGAAAAGGTTGCCAAACCTTTGCATAAGACACTTTCATTGCAAACTCTTCTGTTATTTTTCTGGAAAGTATAATTCGTGGTTGGAAATCTGTAAAAATAGTACTACCTGACTGAAATATGTTTTCACGGACACCAGCGTTCATTGAAAAACCGAAAAGATCGTCTATAATAAATTCCGCAAAAAAACTTTGATCAAAGGCCTCGCTTCGTGGATAACCTAAATTCAAATTAATAGTATTCAGATTTGTACCCGATTGCTTAATAACACTATGTCCGGGTTGATAAGTATGATAATAAAAATTATAACCCATTATCGTTTTTATATTATTCGAAATAGAGTAAATAGCTTTCATAACTATAAAATTATCTGCAATATTTGATGTAAAATGATTGCTATAGTTGTCTTCACTATCACTTAATTTATCGAGTATTTTTAAAATACTATTTTCGGAATAATGATACTTAGAATGACCAATAATAAGATTGCTAGTCAGGCGAGAAGAGAAGATATGATTATAGCGAAACGAAGCAGCAGTATTTCCCCAAGTTGTTTTAAGGTCTGAACTAAAGTTTTCATTATCACCATTCAAATCGTATGTCATAGCATCATCGCCTGTATAAAAACTAAAATATATTCGATCACTTGGCGAAATAATATAGTTTAGTTTAATATTGGCATCGTACATAGAGAATCCAATATCCATGTCCCAAAACATTTTAAAAAAAGGCAAAGTATTTATTCTAAATGAAGCGACATAAGCTGCTTTCCCTTTCAAGATCGGTCCTTCAAGCATTAATTTAGACGTAAGCATTCCAAATGTAATACTTTTATGATGATTGTATAAATCTCCATCTTTAGTTCTTATATCAAGTACTGAAGAAAGTCGTCCACCATATTCTGCTGGAAAAGCCCCAAGATACATATCGGCTGATTTTATAATATCTGCATTGAATGTTGATGTAAGATTTCCTAAATGGCTTACATGATATAGAGGCATATCGTCTAATAAAAATAAGTTTTGATCGGAACTACCACCTCTGACATAAAGATTGGAATTACCATCGCCAGTAAGTTGAACACCTGGTGTTAATTGCAAATATTTTAATAAATCTTTTTCTCCTGCAAAGCCTGGAAGTGCGTCAAGTTCCTGTTTGTTTATTCTGAAAGCAGATAGATTTGGGTCGATAGCTTTTCGTACATTTGATGATACAACAATTTCATTCAGATTGAATAATGTGGGTTGTAATTTCCAATCAATATTTAATTCTTTGCAGTTCGGCTTTCGGCTTTGCAAAGCGTAACCAATATATGAGGCTTCTATCTCTACCGAATCACATTCCATTGATATCCAAAGAATATAATGACCTTGATTATCAGTTACTGTTCCATTGCCAGATTTTTTTTCAAATATACTTGCTCCGATGAGCACTTCTCCGTTATTAGAGTCTGTAACTACACCAGAAATAATTCTGTCTTTAGTGGCTGCAAAACAAGACATAAATAATGTATAAGTTAGTAAATAAATGGTGGTTTTTTTATAGGTATTTCTCATGCTCGCTTCTATTCTTTCAGTCCTGTTCTACCTGCTACGCTAATAGTTGTATCACTTTTACAATAACCTGCAAAAATGCCTAATCCACCTTTTATATTACTTGTAACAGTTACAGGAGCAGCCATGCCATAAAGCAAGTCTCCATTGGCTGCATTGATTTGTTTGTAAAATGATGTTTTGTACCTGAAATATGCATATGAAACTGGTCTTAGTTCAATTTTAGTTTCATGATCAAAAGTATATCTTCCTTCCGCATTACCAAAGGCACTAGCAGCTCTGTATATAAACCCAATACTAACAACTTCTGTTGGACTAGCTAATCTAAACAATAATGAATGAGGTTCATATGCCCCAATCAATAGTAAACTCGGATAATAATCTTCACGAGTAATAATCTGATCGTTAGATGTGATTGATATTTGTTGAAATTTATTTACTGTAGTTTTATTTGTCGTCAACCTTTCAAAAATTACAATTTCATAATAATTAGTTCTATTAATGTTTTTGTTAGGTTTAAACGTAATTCTTCCAAGCTGATTAGAACTTTTTTCCACAGCTAAAATCTCTGCAGTTAAAATTGGGGTTTTGATCGGGATGGTATCGACAGATTCTAAAACAGCAATTGGATTTTGAGTTTCAATTCGCATTTTATATATTCCGCCGGCAATGGGTTTTAATTCTTCTGAGTGCAATTGTATGTAACTCTTCTGAATAGATTGGGATAAAATATATGTTTGATTGTCTGAAAGACTTTCAATTGTTGCACTTTTAAAAGTAGGGTTTGTTTTTTTTACCGAGAATGCCGCACTTGTCATAACTAATTTGAGATTCACCACAGAGTCGGGAGTTAGAAAAGTGGTAATTGCAACTTGAGGAATAAAGTCTTTTTCTAAATCAACATCTACTTTGGTGAGTTCCAGTCCACAATTTGAAAATAATAGGATAGCAGTAATTATAACCGATATTTTTTTCATAAGTTAATCTTAAGATTTAAGACAACTAACGGAGATTTCTCGCCGTTAGTATTCAATTTACCAATTAGCTTCAAATGGTGTCTTTTCAAATCTTGTCCAATGATTATATGGAGAATAAGTTAATACTCCTGTACATAACTTGTAAATATTCCCTTGACAATTATATCCATCATAACCGAATGTATTATAGCTATATAAGTATCCACTATCCCAAGAATTAAGAGTCGCATATACTCCATCTGGCCAAGTTTTCCAGCTACATAACCAACATGATTTAGAACCATATCTAACTCTTGTTGGTTGTGATGTCCCAAATACATCAGCATCATTTGTATATTTAAGCTGACCATAACCTTCATGAACTCCTGAAGTATATTCATAATACCATAGAGTAGGAGTAAAGGGTACTTTTTGTATTTTAGATTCTGATAAATCATTGATATTTCTTTTGCACTTCATATCAAAACCATTAATCTTTTCACTAGAACCTAATACTTCAATACTAATTTTTTTTAAATTACGTATATCAATATTCTCGAAACCAACAATATTATCTGTTTTTTCATTTTGAACGTAATTTTGGATATTAACTTTACGATTCAAATTTTCTGAATATGAGTTTTCATTTACTTCATATGAATTCATTTTTAAATGTGAATCTAGTACATCTTTATTATCTGATGAGACTACTATATCGACATAGTTATTATTTTCTGTATATAACCTCAAAGTATCTGAATATATGTAATTTTCAGAAAAGTAATCTGTTTCTATTAAATCTGATTTACTTATTTGTACTTTAGCAGAAATTTCATTTTCAACTTTATCACAGGCTGTTAATGCAAAAGTGATTGCTAAAACACTAAGGATTGATTTTGTTAATTTAATTTTCATGTTATTATATATTTTTGATAATTATTATTATTTTTGTAATTATCATAGCCAATAAAGACCGAAAGCAGGTCAAGATATGATAAAAAATATGAATGTGTTTGCTTCCTGGGTGTTTATTCTGTAGTTTTGTTGCCTCCTTTCTTTTTTAAGTTTTGGGAGCGGGCGGAAGTCGGTTTGGTTGCGCTAACAATTTATAAACCGGCTCCGCCTTTTTATGCTCTTAGAATGATAAATAAATTCAAGTTTCAAATGTAAAATTCTTAAAATAGTCAATAACTTCTTAATGAGGTGTGTTAATTTTCTACAAAGATAACTCATAGAACTTCAATAATCAAAATTATAGTTAAAAATATTCGAGACAAGCCGTTTTCCAAATACCTTATATTCAGGAGTATATATTTTAAAAAAATAAATTTTCGAGACAAGCCATTTTTATGAATAAAAAATGTATTTTTATTAGCAGTTTTCAGCAATTATTTATTTGGATTTTGATTTAAGTTTATATATCCTGTTACATGTTTTTTGACTTTCTTTCTTTTCATTTTTCAGAATAGTTGTCGGGGTGTTTTATATTTGTCTTAAAATGCTGAAAGTTTTCTTCTTTTTTTATTTGCATGTTTGGTAACGGATAAGGCTAGCCGTCCACCGCCAAGAGCTAACCTGTCAGACTGCGGAACGCTGTCGGGCGGTGGCTAGGCTAGCCTGTGTTGAACTAAATTCCCTACGGGAAAAGCCCTTGATTACTTTCATCTCTAATACTTTATAGGTAAATTTTTGTTTCATAATGTTGAACAGGAGTTCATAGCTCCCTTTTCAAAATTAGTATTAATTTTTAATGTTCAACATTATGAAAACAAAAACCGATTTCACTATTCTCGAACGTGCTATTGCCACGGTCCAGGGATTCGAAGGAGTTTACAAAACTCTTCAACAAAACATCACCCTACGTGGTCAAAGTC
>JAAFGX010000038.1 GCA_010365115.1 Paludibacter sp. | reverse complement strand
TTTTTCATCAAGGAAAAAAAGTGAGTGGGGTTTTAGGGGCAAAGCCCCTGTTATTGATTAATTATTTTTTAAGGAACTCAAACGGATACTCATATTTTATTTTCCCATTTCGTGGATGCTACTTGTTTGAAGAAAATCTAACAATAACCTATCAAAATTTATTTATGGGTGCAAAAGCCGATAGTCATTTAAAATAAAGTATTAATCATTAATATTCTTCATAAAATTCTAAAAAGGCGGCTTTGAGTCGTCTTTTTTTGTCATTGTTATGTTTTAGTTTTAAAAATCAGTAACTTTGTGCCCAATAATCAGTAATATGTTCTGATTTAGTATAAAATGAATCCCATTGAAATGAAGAGTATGAGGAAAATTGTTCTTGCCGATAATCAGGATATTACTAAAGCAGGTTGGTTTTATTTACTTCAAAAACAAATTGAGAGTAAAGAAATTAGCGAGGCGTCAACTAAAAGTGAACTGCTGTTGATTTTAAGTGAGCTGCCTGACGCATTAATCATTCTGGATTACACTTTATTTGATTTTGAAAGTGTGAATGAGTTGATATTTCTTCAAACAAGATTTGAAAAAGCCGATTGGATTTTATTTTCAGATGAATTGAGCGATGAGTTTCTTCGTACCTTACTTTATAATACCAGTTCGTTTAGCGTGTTGATGAAAGATGGCTCAAAAGAAGAAATAATGAGCGCAATGAAGGAGGCGATGAAAGGCAATCGCTATATTTGTAATCACGTAAGCAATTTGTTGTTGGATAGTTCAAAAAGCGTCAACCAATATCGCTCCAAACAAATATTAACTATTACTGAACAAAAGATTCTCAAAGAGATGGCGTTGGGAAAAACTACGAAGGAAATTGCTGCAAAAAGACATGTAAGTGCGCATACAATTATGACTCACCGGAAAAATATCTTTCGAAAAATAGAAGTAAATAATGTACATGAAGCTACAAAATATGCTATGCGTGCAGGGATTGTTGATTTAGCAGAATATTATATTTAAAAGATAGAAAGTTTATAAGAATTATGAATATAGCAACTTTATTGTCGGGTGGAGTAGACAGCTCGGTGGTAGTACATTTATTGAAAGAAGCAGGTTACACGCCAACATTATTCTATATCAAAATTGGGATGGATGATGATGAATTGTTGCATTGTACCTCTGAGGAAGATATTGAAATGGCTTCGTTGATTGCTCGCAGGTATGGTTGTAAATTAGAAGTGGTTGATTTACACAAAGATTATTGGGATAACGTGGTAGCCTACACACTTGAAAAGGTAAAACTGGGATTGACTCCAAATCCTGATGTTATGTGTAATAAACTTATTAAATTTGGAGTATTTGAACAAAGGGTAGGGAAGGAGTTTGATAAAACGGCTACCGGTCATTACGCCACTACTACTGTTCGTGATGGTAAAACATATTTGTCGACAGCTAAAGATCCGATAAAGGATCAAACCGACTTTTTAGCCCAAATCAATTCGCTCCAAGTGTCAAAATTGATGTTCCCGGTGGGAAGTTTGATGAAAAATGAGGTTCGTACTATCGCCGAATCAGCCAATTTGCCAAGTGCGAAACGTCAGGATAGCCAAGGAATTTGTTTCCTTGGAAAAGTAAATTACAATGATTTTATCCGACGATATTTGGGTGAAAAGGAAGGCCCGGTTGTGGAATTTGAAACAGGAAAAGTGCTTGGTAAGCACAAAGGATATTGGTTTCACACAGTTGGACAACGAAAAGGACTCGGACTTTCGGGCGGACCGTGGTACGTGATTAAGAAGGATGTGCCCGGGAATATTGTATATGCTTCAAAAGGCTTTGACGTTGATACGCAATATGGAAATGAATTCACAATGCGTGATTTTCATTTTATAACACAAGATGAATGGAAAGATGCTGTAGCCGAAATAGATGTTACTTTTAAAATAAGACATACACCGGATTTCACTCGAGGCAAAATAATTAAGACATCAGATGGATATCGTTTATCTTCAAAGCAGAAACTTCAAGGAATTGCTCCTGGTCAGTTTGGAGTTATTTATGATGCGGATTCCAGAATTTGTATTGGAAGTGGTGAGATTCTATAGACAGATTGTTTTGTGATCTTTAAAAATGTATTTTCGTTCAGTTTACAAATAAACTATAAACTTTGTAGTAGTCATAACAAACTACAAAGTTTATGGTTTATTTATTTGGTTCTACCACGAACCGTGCAGGTGATTATTTTGGTTTTATATAAATAAGGTTTGTTTACAGGGACTTATTTTTCTACTAAGGTTAAAAAGAAGAAAAAATAAGGTTTCTAAAAAATAAATCTTAATTATTTGATTTGAATATAAATAGGATCTTTAAAACCTTATTTTTGAAATTAACCTTAATAGAAAAGACTACCCACACAATCTTAACCTTATTACTTGTTTAAAAACGCAAATAAAACATCCCGATTTATCCTGGAACACACTAAAAAGGGTAGAACCATTTATTTAAAAAGGTATTGAAGTTAAATACAATTTTGTCGATGAATAAATAAACTTAAATATTGCTGAGAATTGAGTTAAAAATCACATTTTTAATAACTTATGGTAACTCTTTGAAAATAGATCTACCTAATATTTTGGATATTAATCCAATGTGAATATAAAATTCACTACATCTTATTATTGATTTATTTTTTTTTGATGAACATCTAAGTTGATCCAAACACCCAAATTTGTATGGATTAAACGCATTTTCAATAAACCATCCATTTTTTTGAAATTCACATTGAAATTTCCCGAATTATATTTATATACAAACATGTAGTATTAAATAGATATTTGTAGTATAATGTACTACAAATATCTATATATCAACATATTAAATAATTTTTGTATATTTGTATTGTATTGAAAAGTTTAAACGATATTTTTTATTATATATAAATTGTATCGAACAAAGAATTCAATAAATACAACGGATGAAATTAACTTTTAGTTTTGTGTTTTATTTTCTTTTTACAATCATTTCAGGTATCAATTTTTCTCACGCTGGAAATGTTGTAAAAAACGAGGAAGCTCCTCTCGAAAATAAAAAATCTGAAAGTACCAAAGTGTTAGCAGATAATTTGAATGCGACAATTTCTGGTTCATCAACGGTATGCTTAAACTCCTCACCAAATCCCACTGTAACTTTTACTGCAACTGGAGGCATTTCTCCCTATACATTTACCTATCAAATAAATGGAATTATTCAAAATGCAATTGTAACTTTGGGTTCAAATAGTTCAATTCAGCTTTCAATTAATACTTTAGCAGCAGGCACATTTATATATTCTCTAATATCTGTAACAGATAATTCAGGTAGAACTCAAAATCAAACAGGAATTGCAACAATAAAGGTGAATCCGTTGCCCGATTTGACCTTGAATTCAAGTGCTGAATTTAGTATTGTCGACGGACGACCGTTTTTTAAAGTGTGTAGCAATATGACGGCGGAACTTACGTTCACCAATACATCGGCCACTATTTCTACCAATGCAAATTACAGCATCGACTGGGGTGATGGAACATCTCGGTTTGAAGCAAGCTCTTGGAATTCAACAAAACACATATATGCAATTGGTTTGTGGAAAATGACCTATACCATACATTCAATCGATGGTTGTTCTTCTACAAAAACAGTTGATGTGTATGTAGGTTCAAATCCGGCGGTGTCGTTGGGAAGTCCCGGAAATACAGATAATTGTAGCAATTATCCAATGACATTTCCTATAACAGGAGCAAATAAGAATCCGCCGGGTACAACTTACACCATTAGTTTTAACGATGGCTCACCTTCTCAAACGTATATACATCCGCCTCCAGCAGAAATTACACATGTTTTTACCAAAAGCTCATGTGGAGTGACCAGTTATAACGGAACATCACCATACCCAAATTCATTTTCTGCGAGCATTGTTGCTTCTAATATGTGTGGGGTCACAGCTGTAAATGTTGTGCCAATTTACATTTCAACAGCTCCTGTCGTTAATTTTAGTTTAACAACTGCAAATGTAGGAACTGATAAACCGATAACTGTCACAAATACTACAACCGGATATGTGAACGAAGGTGCAAATTGTTCGGTTGTCCCAAAAATGGTATGGATTATTACCCCATCTACAGGTTTCACGCTTAAAACCGGCTCTCTTGGTAATGATTATGGACAGGACAATTCTAATTTATGGACAAAAGGGACGAATGTGATTACGCCAATATTTACTGTACCCGGAATTTATAAAATCAAATTGAGGGTTGATACAAAACGTTGTGGCGACGACCAGATTGAAAAAACAATATGTGTGGAGGCTCCATTAAAACCTGAATTTATTCTTACTACTAATTCTGGATGTTCTCCTTTGGAAGTTTCAGCCACAGATATCACAAATCTATCAAATAATTGTACTTCGATTTATAAATGGACGATTGAGTTTGTACCCGGAAACTGTGGAAATTTTCCTGCCGTTTGGAATTTTATTAATGGTACGAATTCCAATTCTCAACATCCTAAATTTAAATTTGAAACATCTGGAACTTATATTATTAATTCATCAATTACAAATTCAGCTGGTACTTTCGTTTCAAAACAAACTGTAATTGTAAAGAAACCCCCAACTGTTTCAATTGAAAGTATCACTGATTTATGTGGAAATGGATCAATAACTCCCGTTGGAGTGGTAAATTCATGTGCGCCGGAATCCGATAATCTGACGTATGAATGGCATTTCGAAGGTGGAAATCCTCAAACAGCAAATACTTTGAATCCAGGAATTATAACTTATAACTCATTAGGCAGCTATAAAGTAATTCTTAAAGTTACGAATGATTGTGGTTCAACTACTGCTACCAGCAATACATTTGTGGTTCATCCAATTCCAGTAGTGGAGTTCGTAGAAAATCAACTAAAAAATAATAATCAGTTTTCTGATGAAATTATTTTTAGTGGAAATGAAATTGCAGTTTATGAATGGGTAAATGACAATCAGAATATAGGTTTAGCAACTTTTGGAAGAGGGAATATCAATCCATTTATTCTTAAAAATGAAAGTAACTCTGTTCAGACCGCAAAAATAACAGTTACCCCCAAAAATACAGAAACTGGTTGTACCGGAATTTCAAAAACATTTACAATAACTGTAAATCCAACGGGCGACTTAAATCAGCCTGATGATCAAACTGTTTCAAATAAAGATAATACAACTGAAATTATTTTTACAACAAATAGTACCGGCGGAAATACAGTTTATAAATGGGTGAATGACAATTCAATTATTGGTTTATCATCAAATGGTGTTGGTAATGTCAGTTCGTTTGTGGCTACAAATTCATCTGACGAGCCTATCGTGGCATCGGTTGCAGTTACTCCCTATTTCGAAAATGGAGGAGAGAGTAGCGTCGGAGATTCAAAGACATTTTTGATAACCGTATTACCAGCAGCTCAGGTAAATCCAGTCGATGACATTGAATTATGTAACGGAATAAAAACCCCAACTATCGTTTTCAGTTCCAATAGAACCATTGGAACTACAACTTATTCCTGGACAAATAACAATCCTACTATCGGATTATCTTCCGAAGGATCAGGAGATATTCTTAGTTTTAAGGTTGAAAATAAAATTTCAGACGAAAAAACAGCAATTATCACTGTTATTCCAACTTACACATTTAATGGAATCAGCAATACCGGCGAAGCAAAACAATTTATAATCAAAGTCCAACCGGGTGCTATTATTACCGTTCAACCCCAGTCAAGTTTTATATGTCCGGGCGGATTTATCGAACCATTAAAAGTGGAATATGCTGATGGTGCAGGAACTCCTGTTTATCAATGGTATTGGAGCAAAACGAATTCAAATTCAAGTGGAACGTTGATTTCAAATGCCACTACAAATATCTATAATCCACCGACTTCCTTGACAGGTACAACATATTATTATTGTACTATTTCACTTCCTTCAGGTGGATGTTCGAATATCACTTCGGATGTTGCCACTATTTCAATTAATGATGGAGCTATTATCAAAAAAAATCCAATTCTACTTCAAAATATCTGTGTAGGTGGTACAATTGAATCACCTTTGGAATTTGAATTCACTGGAGGTTCGGGTACACCTTTATACCAATGGTATATTAATAGAACAAACTCAAAAAATGGCGGAATTGCAATTCCCGGAGCGATAAATTCAAGTTATTTACCACCTGTTTTTACCGAACCCGGCAGTTATTACTATTATGCTGAACTCACTTTGACGGGCGATGGTTGTGGCATGATTTCGACAAATATTTCTCAAATTTACGTAGTGCCTGATCCAATAATTGAAAATCAACCGTTGGTTTCTCAAGAATTATGTCAGGATGTCGACCCAACGGTATTGTCGGTGAAAGCATCAGGAGGTTTGGGGACTTATCAATATCAATGGTTTATAAATACTGTGAATGACAATAGTTCAGGATCGCCAATACGCGATGCTAATAATAACAGTTTTTTGCCAACCACTCAGTCGATCGGGATAGCATATTATTATTGTGTAATTTCACAATCAAATGGTTTGAATTGTAATGTGACCAGTTTAACTGCCGCAGTAATTGTAAATCCAATTCCTGTAATCACTGAACAACCGAAATCGGTAACTATATGTTTAGGAGAAGTTTCAGATACTTTAGCGGTTTCATATCAATACGGAGTTGGAACGCCAACCTATCAGTGGTATTCAAATTCTGTTCATTCAAATCAGTCGGGTACAATCATTATAGGTGCAGATAAAAAACAGTACATTCCTGTAAATTTGAATGTTGGAATAACATATTTCTATTGTGTTTTGTCTTTTTCAACCGGCGGATATTCGAATTTGGTTTCAACTGTAGCAGCAATTTCAGTTTTACCTGTACCGGTTATTTCTTCCCGAATAATAACCGTTTGTAATGGATCGGAAATTAAAATTCTTCCTGATAATTCTAATGGCGATGTTGTTCCCGAAGGAACTACATACACTTGGTCAAAGCTGGTTATTTCTCCTGCTGGATCATTAAATGGTATAAATATTCAATCTTCTCCGGTCTCACTAATTTCTCAAAAATTATACAATTTAACGGATAGTGTTGCTACTGCAATTTATACAATCTCACCAGTTTCAGGATCGTGTGTGGGTGAAGATTTCGCAGTGGAAATTCGGGTGGTTCCCACTATCAAAGTAAATGAAATTGTGAATAACGTTAATTGTTATGGAGCAAATAACGGATCTATTCTTACCAATATAACCGGAGGCGCACCTTTGAATTCAACTCATCCATTTAGTATTTTATGGACTGGTCCGAATGGCTTTACTGCAAATACAAAAGATATTTTAAATTTATTGCCGGGAGAATATACTGTTTCAATTTCAGATGCAAGTGATTGTCAGACCGAATATTCATATACAATTACTCAACCAGCAGAAATTGAAATAAACACAATTATCAAAAATGATTTGACTTGTTTAAATAGCGGAAATGGTCAGCTTTCGGTTTCTATTAATGGAGGCACAGCACCTTACAACTATGTCTGGACGAAAAACAGCCTCCCTTTTGCAACCACCAGAGATTTATCCAATTTAAGTGCAGGAAATTACGAACTAATTGTTGCCGATTCCAAAGGTTGTAAATCAAAAACAACTTCTTATACTATTTCGGAACCATCGGAAATAACAATCAAACTTTTAAACCAAACAAATATAAATTGTTTTGGCGAACGAACAGGAGCAATTTCAATTGATGTTCAGGGTGGAACACCTTTGGAAATTGAAACAGGTATTTTTAGTTATAATTTTTCATGGACAGGTCCAACTAATTTTGTAAGCAACGATAAAAATCTGAATAATTTAGTTGCAGGAATCTATCTGTTAACCGTAGCCGATAAAAATTTGTGTACTAAAACAATTCAGGTAGCAATCACTCAGCCAACAATATTAAATGTAAATGTAAACACTTCTCCAGTTACATGTTACGGATCAAAAAATGCATCAATTAGTTTAGATATTACTGGTGGATCAAAACCTTATAAAATCCAGTGGAGTAATTTTGGAAGTGGAACAACTCAGGATAACCTTTCGCCCGGAGATTATTGGGCAACAGTAACTGATGCAAATAATTGTCAGAAAACAGTATCGTGCGTTATTCTTGAAGCAAATTTCGCAATACATCCATTGGTGAAAAATGTTTCCGGTTTTGGTGCAAACGATGGCAGTATTAGTTTGAACATTACCGGTGGATTAAATCCGGTTTCACTTATTTGGTCTGACAGTCCAACAGCAGGAGATCAACGGAATCAATTAAAACCGGGCGTTTATACCGTTACACTTACAGATGGAGCGCCTTGTCAAATTACCAAGAGTTTTGTAATTACCGAACCTCAACCCATTCAAATTATTGCCAGGATAACGAATGCTTTCGATTGCGAGAATCAAAATAGCGGAGCAATTGACCTGACCGTTTCCGGCGCATCAGCTCCTTTTAACTACAGTTGGTCAAATGGATCTTCGAATGAGGATTTAGTAAATATTTTGCCTGGCATTTATTCTGTAGAAGTAACCGACGCATCTGGTTTTAAGAAAACTGCTCAATTCGAAATTATCCGACAAATGCCGCTGACTGTTTCTGTAACCTCCAAAACAAGATTAGATTGTGATGCAAAGCAGCTCAAAATCCAGTACACTTCAAAAATCTCTGGAGGATTTTCACCCTATCATATTAACTGGAACAAAGGGAATGTGAGTGGAAAAAATAACGAAACGATGGAAATAAATCAAAATACAGTTGTTTCAATGCTCGTTACCGATAGTTTGGGTTGTTCTGCTAATTATATGTTTAATGTGAATATCCCTCGTATTGGTATTGAATACAGTATTATTGATTGTAATAAATACAACTATAAGTTCATCGCATCGGATCCCCACGACGATGCATTTAAATATACTTATTCATGGGATTTTGGAGATGGTGAAATTGCTAAAGGTTTAACAATACAACATAAATATCAGAAAACAGGTATTTATAAAGTACAATTGTCAGTTTCCGATGGAACCTGTCAGACTACTTTTGAAAAGGTGATAAATGTAGAATCAATTTCAAAAATGACTTTTGACCGCGAACCTAAATATTGTGAGGGCGAAAGTACCATTCTTTACGTTAGTGGGGCTTACACCTACAAATGGAGTGATGGTTCGGCCGGTGATAGTATTATAATAACAAAAGTAGGTGAATACAGTGTAATTGGGACTTCAAACGAAGGCTGTAAGGATACTTTGTATTTCTCCACTTCCAGTTATGATTTATTTAAATATAATATTCTAAGTGAAAATGAACACTTGGTGACCGATGGCTCAGAAACTGTTTTATGGAGCGAATACATTCCTTATACGCAATACAACTGGGACTTTGGCGATGGTTCCGTGGGTCAGGGTAATAAAGTTTATCATATTTTCAAAAATAACAGTAATGGTTATTATGATTTGAAACTAAAGGTTGTGAACCCAAATGGTTGTACCGAAACTGCCACCAGACGAATTTGGATTACCATACCCGAACTACCCAATACTTTCAGCCCCAATGGCGATGGAATAAATGACTATTTTCTCCAGAATTGGCAACTAAAAGTGTACAACCGCAATGGAGCAATTTTATACGAAGGTTATGAAGGTTGGGATGGGAATCACAATGGAAAGCCCGTCACGAATGATATATATTTCTATGTGGTTTACTATCCGAGCGAATCGGGCACAAAAACAAAGCCCGGATATGTGAGGATTATAAGATAAAAATGATTTCCCAAAAATGAAAAAATTCTTTTCAATAATATTTTTTGTATTAATTTCTATACTGATGGTTGCTCAATCCAATATCCGATTGAATAATTATTGGGATAATACGTATTATATAAATCCTGGATCAATAAACGACCAGTATCAAGCTGTTTTTAGTTTGGCTGCCCGTAAGCAGTGGTTGGGTTTTCCGGGCTCGCCCAATACATTATTCGCCTCGGGAACCATGTATCTCAATAAAATTCAAACACAGTTCGGCTTAAAAGTATTTGCCGACAAACTTGGTTATAATACGATTACAAATATTGCATTGTCCTATTCGTATGCAGCTATACTGAATAGAGAATGGCAGCTGAACATGGGAATTTCTGGAAGTTTTCAAAGTCTTTCGTACGATAGAGCACAAGTTAGCTTAATGACAGCTGACGATCCGGCATTGTACAATAATCTTTTGCAACAAAAAAATTACAATACCGATGTGGGTGTAGAATTGGTAAATAAATCATGGAAAATTGGAGCTTCGGGTCTAAATCTTTTTTCATTATTTTACACCGAAAACAATCTTCAGATAAATTCCAACTATATATATGCTATGTATCGAAAAAAAACAGTGCATCCTATTGAACTTCAATATGGTATCTGTGGAATTCGCTATGGCAATCTCAACCAAATGGAATTTAATATTACTACTTTTTTCAAATCACAACAAGAAACTGATATTTTTCATATTGGGATGTTTTATCGTACCCGAACCGAAATGGGATTACTCGCCGGTTGTAATTTGAGTGAGTCAATGCAACTTTCTTATAGTTATGATTTTAATGTTGGCGGAATAAGTCGTAGTTCGGTGGGTACGCACGAATTAATGCTTATTTACAAACTGAATAAATTTGCGTATAAACCGTATCGGTATTGAAAAAATAAAAAAATGCATCTCAATCACTTGAAATGCATTTTTTATACCAATTAACACCAGAACATTTTATTTTATAGCTTCAAAAGCTTGTTCAATATCTGCTTTAATGTCAGCAATGTTTTCAATGCCCACTGAGATTCGAAGCAATCCAGGAAAAACTCCTGCAGAAATTTTATCTTCAGCCGAAAGTTGCTCGTGAGTAGTGGCTGCAGGATGAATAATCAACGATTTTGCATCGCCAACATTTGCCAAATGGCTTATCAATTTCAAACTGTCAATAAATTTGTCTGCTTTTCCGGCATCTCCTTTTAGTTTGAATGAAAGCACTCCACCATACCCATTTTTTAAGTATTTATTCGCTAAAGCGTGATACGGACTGCTAATTAAACCGGGGTAGTTTACATAATCTACTGCCTCGTGTTTTTCCAACCAATTGGCCAATTCCAATGCGTTTTGAACATGACGTTCAACACGCAACGAAAGTGTTTCTAATCCTTGTAATAAAAGGAACGAGTTAAACGGACTGATGGCATTTCCCCAGTCGCGTAATCCTTCAACACGAGCACGGATATTGAATGCAATGTTCCCAAATGGACCATTAGTACCAAACACATCCCAAAATACCAATCCGTGATAACTGTCAGAAGGCTCAGTAAATGCTGGGAATTTCCCATTGCCCCAGTTGAATTTTCCACTGTCCACAATCACACCACCTAACGATGTGCCGTGACCTCCGATCCATTTGGTAGCACTTTCAACTACTACACTTGCTCCATGTTCCAACGGACGGAACAGAAAACCGCCGGCTCCAAATGTATTGTCAACAATAAGTGGAATGCCGTGTTTGTCGGCAACTGCTGCGATGGCTTCAAAATCAGGGATATTTAAATCGGGATTTCCAATTGTTTCCAGGTATAAAGCTTTAGTATTGTCATCAATCAGTTTTTCGAAAGTTTCAGGTTTATCATTTTCAGTAAACTTCACTTCAACACCGAGGCGTTTGAACTGATTTTTGAACTGATTGTAAGTTCCACCATACAAGTGCGAAGTTGAAACAAAGTTATCTCCTGCCTGTACAATATTGTTTAGAGCAAGAAACTGAGCTGACTGTCCCGACGAAGTTGCTAACGCAGTAACTCCTCCTTCGAGAGCTGCAATACGTTTCTCAAAAACATCCGTTGTAGGGTTCATCAAACGAGTGTAAATATTCCCGAATTTTCGCAAAGCGAAAAGATCTGCGCCATCGGCCGCATCGTCAAAAACGTATGAACTGGTTTGATAAATAGGAACGGCACGAGATTTTGTTGTTCCATCTACTACTTGTCCTGCATGTACTTGCAGTGTTTCAAATTTTAAATTGTTATTTGACATATTTTTTTATTTTGATATTTTAAAATCAGTAGTTATGTATTTTTATATAAATAAGAAGAATAATTAAATGACTCATTCTTTCAACCACATAGTATCAGTTAGTAACTTAGAAACACATAGTTTTTTTTCGAATACATAGCACATATGGATGCTCCAAAAGGCTATGTGACTTTATGTTTGCTTTTTTTTATTTCTAAGTGGCGCTATGCAACTCTGTATAACTATGTGGTTGATTTTTTTGAAAATACGACATTATAATGTTCCAACTACTTAGCTCAATTTGTTAATTGAATATATAACTTATTGGAGTAGGATTTGAAAGGTTATCATTAACCGGACACCGTTCTTTCACCTTTTGAATTAAGAGTTGCTCGTTTTTTTCGTTCGCATTAGTCTGTAAACCAATGTTTACATTCAATGATTTGAACCCAGCTCTTTCATTATCTGATATCCCGAGAAATTTTTCCGGATTGATATCTCCATCTATATTTATCTCCAGTTTTTTAATTTCGATGTTCAGTTGTTTCGCCACCAGATTGAAAACAACATTTAGACAGCCTGCATAGCCTGCTAATAGATATTCAACAGGATTGGCAGCACTATTTTCTCCACCAAGTACTTCTGGCTCATCTACTACCAATTCGAAACCACGCGAAATTCCGCTGTATTTTGTGTTACCAACACTTTTTCCGTTTATATTAAAATTTAAATCTTTTCCTGACATATTATTCGTATTTGTATTATTATTTTAAAGCAAGAAGTATAAAATTAAGAGCTAAACAATGTAATTGGCAAGCTCCTTAAATTAGTTTTCTCACATGTTTTGAATTTGTTTTTTTTATCTTAATTTATTGTGGAAGTAAAATTTGAATTTACTCATTTTTCCATTAAAATTACAATGGGTATTCTTCAAAAGCATATAGCAATGTTGATAAATATCGCTCGCCGGTGTCAGGAAGTAACGCAACAATATTTTTACCTTTATTTTCCGGACGAAGAGCGACCAAAGTGGCTGCATAAGCTGCTGCACCACATGAAATACCCACCAACATTCCTTCTTGTTGTGCTAGTTGGCGTGCTGTTAGAATTGCCTGATCATTTGTTACCTGAAGTATTTCATCAACTACAGTTGGATTGTAGTTTTTAGGAATAAATCCTGCACCAATTCCCTGAATTTTGTGAGGACCAGGATTTCCTCCAGAAAGTACTGGTGAATCTGCCGGTTCTACAGCAATAATTTTAATGTTTGGATTGTGAGCTTTCAACGCTTCTCCAACTCCGCTTATTGTTCCGCCCGTTCCAACTCCGGCTACAAATATATCCACTTTCCCGTCGGTGTCTCGCCATATTTCTTCACCGGTAGTTCGTTTGTGAACATTCGGATTAGATGCATTTTCAAACTGTTGCGGAATAAATGATGCAGGGTTTAATTCATGAAGTTCAGTTGCTTTTGCAATTGCTCCTTTCATGCCTGTTGCTCCGGGAGTTAATACTAAATTGGCGCCTAATGCTTTCAATAAGTTGCGTCGTTCCACACTCATTGTTTCAGGCATAGTGAGCGTTAGTTTGTACCCTTTTACAGCCGAAACCATAGCTAAACCTATGCCCGTGTTTCCGCTGGTAGGCTCAATAATTTCAATTCCGGGTTTTAAAATGCCTGCAGCTTCTGCGTCTTCAATCATTGCTAATGCAATGCGTTCTTTTACGCAACCTGCTGGATTGAATAATTCTAGTTTTACGATGAGATTGGCTAAGAGACCTTTTTTCTCAGCGTAATTCGATAGTTGAACCAATGGAGTATTTCCAATAAGTTCATTGATGTTCTTTGCTATTTTTGCCATGCCGATAAGTATTAAAATGTTGTTTGATTTAATGATACAAAAATATAGTGTTTCACA
This sequence comes from Paludibacter sp., assembly GCA_010365115.1. Lineage (GTDB taxonomy): Bacteria > Bacteroidota > Bacteroidia > Bacteroidales > Paludibacteraceae > Paludibacter. The sequence goes on along the minus strand of JAAFGX010000038.1, from coordinate 22,719 downwards.
TTTACGCACAATCGCAAAGATGGGGTATTTTATATACCCTATTTATGGTATATGAGCAAAGATTTTGATTTTGTATGCTTGAAATTGCTATTTTCTTTAAGCTTAAATTTATTTTTCATTCAGAATATCAGCGGTTTTTATTTATATTTGTGTGGTCTATTAAAATATGCATTATTTTTAAGGACTTTAAGTACTTGTCTTCTAATAAGATTTGATAATTTATATACTATGTTAAGTTAGCAAACTGATACTATACAATTTAAACATTCTACAAATATTAATACATCCGACTTGTTTCAATGGATGCCTACTTCAGCTCTAATTATCGATAGGAATGGGAATATACTGGATGTGAATCATCAGGCATTGATTTTTTTTGGAAATCAGTCTCATTAAACTTTTTTGAAGTATTACCATTTCAGCTCGTTGGTAATCGATTTATTAAGATCGATGGAGTTAGTGGTAGAAATTAGTTCAAAAAGGGAAGTGCTGACAAAGAAGATACTACTTCGAAGGCTGGACAATAGTATAACAAGTTTAGATATTTATGCACGGGCATTCCCCGAAACACCAAATTTGATACTTTTCCAGTTTACCGAAACGTCTCCCAAAAGCCATGCGCTTCTTACACAAATGATTCAAACTTTCCGTGTCGAAATTCAACGGCTAAAACCATATTTGAATAAACCGGGCAAGGAGTTGCTTGATCAAATTGTATACGACAATGCATTGGAAACTAGAATCAAAAATTTGCCAAATGGAATAAACCAACTCGATATTGTGAGCGAAGCTCGAATTTCTCAACTTATCCAACTATTCCCCTGCTTAACAAATAGCGAATTAGCTATTTGTAGTTTTTTGTCGCTTAAAATGACGATTGACGAAATTTACAGCCTTACCGGCAAAACATCCAATTGTTTACGCATTTCCTTCCATAGAATTCTCCACAAAACCAACCTCAGTTCAGGAAAAGAACTTATAAGAATATTAGAAAGCATGAAATGAAAAATTTGACTAGTGTTATGTTAAGACTGTTTTGACGCTTAATTCTCGCAATGCGACTAACCGCTCGAAGCGGTTGAACGCTACTTACCGTACAACCGCTTTAAGCGGTTTGTAGGATTATAACTGACCATTTATACTTAACATAACACTAGCTGAATTGTGAATTCATTTTAAATTCATGCTGCTACATGTTATAACTGTTTAATAATTGTTCAAGTTAAATAATATTAAATAATTGACTATTCCGACAGTTATTTGCTTATGAAAATAACTAAAATCTCTTTATTTTGATTATTAATAAACTTTACAGGTAGTATTAACTGCTACATAAACTAAATCATTATCGTTTGAATTTTAAAAATGCGAGTGTAAATATCACCCATAATCAGCATGTTAAGTGATTTGATTTGATTTTTGGAAATAAATTATCCTTTTTATCATAAGAAATCTATTTGGTGTGTAGTAAAAATTATTCCGTTGATGCAGAATGTATTACATTTTTAGATGCTAACAAGCTATTAATTAATTTGTTATGTTTGTATTGCTTTATTTCTTTAAAATAAATAACTTAAAACCAACAAATATGAAACGATACAACTTCTATTTAATTTTGTTTAGTATTATTACAATTTCAAGTTCATTAAAAGCACAACAAGTGATTGTAACTGATAATGCAAGTTATACTACTCCTGCAAGTGGTGCTATGTTGGATGTGAATTCAACATCAAAAGGATTTATGCCTCCAAGAGTTGCACTTGTTTCAATAACTGATGTAACTACAATTGCTAATCCTTCAACCGGATTGGTTGTTTATAATACAGGAGATGTAGGATTGACAGTTGCAGGTTTGTACTATTGGAATGGAACAATTTGGACTAAGCCAATGACAGGTGGAACAGGTGACACTAACTATATGGCAATTGCTGACGATGGAACTGTAACCTTAAATGGAGCAGCTACCACATATAATGATTTATTAATAAATCCTTCTACAGCAAGAAACAATGGAAACAATGTTCCTACATGGGCTCTGTTTGTCAATACTAATATGTTTACGTGGACTTTCGCTGATGGGAGCTTAAAAGAAGTTACATTCACCGTTCAACTACCACATGACTACAAAGAAGGCAGTACAATATTCCCACACGTACATTGGTCTTCTACTGCTGCACCAGGAACTCAACGCATAAAATGGGTGCTGGAGTATCAATGGGTAAATCATGAATCATCCTTTGCTGCTTCTAGTTCATCTTCCGAATCCGGTTTTGCTCTTGCAGGAGTAACTGGCAGATCGGTTGCTGCTTACGAACATATAATTACACCCTTAGGTAGCGGAATTAGTGGGACAGGAAAAACAATTAGCAGTGTTTTGGTATGTCGCCTATATCGTGATGGAGCAGCGGCAGATGATACATTTACAGGTGATGCCTTTCTTTTATCAACAGATTTTCATTATGAAATAGACAGTTTCGGAAGTCGCAATCCATTCGTTAAATAATTTAATTGCACGAATACAAACTCGATTATGAAAGAATATAAAATATATTTATTGTGTATATTATTTCTATCGTAGATTCAAATAAATGTACTTGCACAAGGCATTGATATACAAACAGGTGGAAAAATTGTAGCAATAGGCGCAGCAATAATTCGGATTGACAATGGCAATTTTGTAAACAACGGAACTTATACTAAAGGTTCCGAAACGATTACCTTGTCGGGAAATACTGCTAAAGAAATAGTTGGAAATAGCACAACGAGTGTGCATACTCTCTCGATAACAAATACAGGTGGTATCACTACAAAACTTAGCCAGTTAACTGCTAATTCATTGTCAATTTCAGCCGGCAGTAAATTTACAATCGATACGGTAAAAGCTGTAGCCGTGGCTACAACTGTCACTAATGCTGCCGGAACTTCTGGTTTGTTCATAAAGTCAAGTGCCGACAGAGCCAATGGCACACTAATATTTCATAACGCTGCAGAATCACCTGTTTCTGCAACAGTGGAAATGTATAGCAAAGCAGTTGCAACAACAGTTGTAGGGTCAACATATTCAAACTACAAATGGCAATTTTTTGGTGTTCCGGTTCGCTCAATTGTAGTGAATCCAACATTTAATGGTGGATATATCCGAAAGTTTAATGAAGCTGGCTCTACATCTTCAACTCATTGGATAAGTTTGTACAGTGGTAGTTTAACTCCATTTACAGGTTACGAAATAACTCAACCGATAGCCAAAACATATACCTTTGCCGGTGAATTGGTAAATCAAAGTTTTGATTCTGGTAAGTTGACATACACAACTGCTGCTCAATATCCAGGTCAACATTTAATTGGGAATCCATATACTGCTGCTATAAACATAAGTGATATTGAATTTGGATCTTCATTAGAAACTGTGATTGAGAATTCTGTATATTTGTACAATACAGGTTCGCTGGCGGATTGGACATCATCAGGTTCCGGAACTGCATCTGTTAATGATAGCTCAACACCTGGACAATATATTGTAATCCCCAAAAATATTGCTAACAGAGGGCTTGGTATTCCAGGTCAAATACCTTCAATGGGAACATTTTTAGTCAAAGCAATGAGTGATCATGCAAATGCATGGGTCAAAGTTGCCTATCCTGCAAATGAATCTGGCACATCCTTAGTGAAAAACACTACACTTCAACGTTCGCCAACGCTAAAATTACCTTGCACTCGTATCGATGTGAAAGGAGCAAGTTTTGGTGATAGAATGTGGATTTTTACCGAACCAACTTGTACCAGTGGTTTTGATAATGGATGGGATGGCTATAAAGAATTAGGAACAACTACTGCCCCTCAAATTTATACCGTTGAGCCTGTTGGTAATTTTCAGGTAAATACCGTTGATAATGTTCATAATACTAAAATCGGATTTATTGCCGGAACGGGTTCGGAATATACGTTCACTTTTACGCATGAGAATATTGAAAGTGCCTATTCAACTTTGTATTTATTTGATTCAAATACTGGCGAATATAAGAATATAACGCAGACTGGAACACAATACACATTTACTTCTTCGAATACAAGCCCAATCGAAAACCGCTTTAAAATTGTGACTGCTATTGATCAAACAACTAAAACTACTATTCATCCAAATTCAGGCTTGAAGGTTTATAACTCTCAGAAAACCATCGTAATTCAAAATTCTACTGTTCATAATGGTACTTTAGAATTGTATGATCTTTCTGGTCGTATTGTGCTTGTTAAACCATTTAATGCGAATGCTGTAACCAGAATATCGACAGCAATCACAGCTGGATCGTACATTGTAAAAGCAATTACTAAAACGGATAAAATAACCCTTCCAATAGTTGTGAATTAAAAATACGGATATTTTTTGCTAAATATTTTTTCAATTAAATTCTAAAAAACCACTTTTCGGATTCAATTCCGAGAAGTGGTTTTTTTATCAAGTAAAACGTTAATATCACTTATCTGGTTTTCTACGTATTGTTATCGGCTCACTTTTTTAGTTGAATTTACTACAAAACAGTACGAATAAATTTAAATTTATTCATCAAAATCTAGTATAAAATGTTATATTGTGTTATAACAGGTGCGTTTCCTTTGTTATTAAAGTTAATTATACTTAACTGTATCTGAAAATCACAAATTCCTTTGGTTTCTGTAAATCTCACTTTCTCAAAAAATCAGCAATCAATTCTTTCTGTTTGTACTATATATTCTTAAATATGTAATCCATTGTGCTACAAATCAGAAGATACGTATTTATTATAAATATTTCTATTTTTTAAATGTATATATATCAGTAATATACTGATTCTGTAAAAATAATCAATATTAGTCAATAAGAATTGTCGGGTTGAATTTAGACAAGCAATATTTTGAAAGTAGAATATTTTTCATTTTTGTAGCACAAAGTGCCACAAGTTATTGCTTATCAGTAATATATATAAGTTTGATTATATTTGAAGAAGATTAAAGATGCAATATATACTTTAGTATTCAACAGATTTTTCAAATCAATCTTTTATATAAATGGACAAGAGAGAGCATACCACACTTATTTTGGTTTTAGTAGCAGCAGGTATGCTTCTGCTATTGCTTTACTCACCTTGGGGAAGTCCAGATTTGTACAACAACAAAGTGTATTTTGCAGAAAATCAAGGAGTTAATTTTAATGGTAAAATTATTAGCAGAGAGTATATTGAAGTAGGGATTATTAAAGCAAATGTAGGTTCTCTTAGTTCTGTGGTAAATGCACCCAAAAACGGATATATTGGAGATTCTCAGAATATAGAATTGAATGTGGAAGACAATTATAGCAAACGTAACCAAAGAAACAAGTTGTCAAGCACAAATTATACCGGTGCTAATCCTAAATCAAATAGAATCATCGCTTACAATAGAATATCTAATTCAAGAAAAAGAGATCCAGGTTCTTCAGGGAATGGTGCAACGGAAAGTAGTAAAAATAATAGTGGAAGTAGCTACGAATCATCAAACTCAATAATAGGAACTTTAAGTTCGAGTAATACTAACGATACTTCTGTTGGGAAAATGACTAATCTGCCGAACGGCATTAAAGCTTCTAATGTAGACCTTACATTATTTAGTGATTCAACTACTATGTTGGCAATGGGGTCCGCTCAAAAAGCAAGTGGTTCTGATCCCGGAACTGATCCCGAGCCAGTACCGGTTCCAGAAGGGTGGGGATTTTTGCTTGCTTTAGCTGCAATTTATGTTGGAATAAAACGTAAATTATTTTTTCATTTATTTGTAAAGGAAACTTTATCCTAAATTAATATTTATTCCTCCCAAATGTTTTTGTAAGTGTAAAACCCACCAGGGAATATACAATACAGACCTTTTGCCATCCGAAGGTTGCGCTCTAGTGTAGCCATTTCTACAAAATCCACTGCATCCAATTCTACATTTATCGATTCAAAATTTTCTTTAATTCTTAAGGGATGTACAGATTTTGGAATAACTGCCGTTCCTCTTTCAATGCCCCATGCCAATACTACCTGTGTTGGTTTGCAATTGTGTTTTTGTGCAATTTTTTGTATCAATTCATTTTGAGGTATTCCATCTTCACTATCCACAAGATGCCGGCTGCCCAATGGTGAATATGCAGTTACCAATATATTGTTTTCCTTGCAAAAACGTACCAATTCATTTTGTTGAAAAAAAGGATGTAATTCAACTTGATTAACTTCAGGCTTTATTGTACAATTATTCAGTAGTTGGTTGATTTTTGAGCTATTGAAATTAGAAACACCAATATGTTTTGATAATCCCTTCCTTTTAGTCTGCTCCATTGCTTGCCAGGTTTTGTAAATGGGTATTTCAGAAAGTGATGCCAAGTCGGAAATTGTTCTGGCTTGCTCATGATTGGTTTTAAATGCTATAGGCCAATGAATCAGATATAAGTCTAAATAATCAAGTTGCAAATCGCTTAATGATTTCCGGATTGCTTTTTCAACGCTTTCGGGAGCGTGATCGCTATTCCATAATTTGGAAGTGATAAATAAATCCTCTCTTTTTACTATTCCTGTTTGCATTGCATAGTTGATTGCTTTACCAATTTCTTTTTCGTTTTGATAAATATAAGCGCAATCGAAATGACGGTATCCGATTTTAATAGCTTCAATTACAGCTTCGTAAACTTCATTTTTTTTGGATAGCCATGTTCCTAATCCTAATGATGGAAGTTGATCTCCATTTTGAAAAAAAAGATTTTTCATACTACTTAAATTTTCAATTGTATTTTTTAAAAAAACTATGATTTTTTCGTTAAATGTTAGATATACTAGTTACTTGGTATAATGATTCTTAAAAGTAGCATAAAATGCTACATAATTAACCTTTGTAATAGAACTATTGCTACAAGGATAATGTTTTACTAGCAAAACAAAAATAACATTATTAAATAAATATAAGAAAAATATATCAATAAGTTAAATCTGTTCTGCAATTTTGTGTTTTGATGTTTCATGATTTCGTTAAATTGAAATCCACGATTTTACAGTCCCCAAAAAATCAACATTATGGAACTCTTGTACGTTTTTGGTTACGTGTTTTTTGCAATTCTGATAGGCGGAATAATAAATTCCATTATTAAGTTGGTTGTAAGTTATATTCATACATTTGGTAAGCAAGAGAAGAATGAAGAATTAAACTTACACCATGAGTAATTCATCACAATAAGAAATAATTCATTTTTATTGAAAATTCCGTTCGGTTTTTGAATTGTTTGTTGTGTTCTATTTTATAAAAAAGGCGTTGAAAATTAATTTCAACGCCGAGTTTTTATAATTCGAGATAATGTTGTATTAGCTCAATTTTGCCAATGCTTCTTTAATCCACCCAAATGCTTTTACTAGATTTTCATCAGAAGTGGCATACGAAAATCGCAAACAATCTGGAGCGCCGAATGATCCTCCACCGACACAGGCTACATGTCCTTCTTCCAACAAATACATTGATAATTCACCGGAGTCTTTCAACACTTTTCCGTTGAATGATTTACCAATATAAGTACTACAATCAGGAAAAATATAGAACGCACCCTGAGGATCGTTCACTTTTAATCCTGGAATCTGACGAGCCAAATCAACCACTAAATTTTTTCTACGCTCAAATGCAATACGCATAGTTTCTACGCAGGATTGATCGCCAGTATAAGCTGCTTCTGCTGCTTTTTGAGTTACAGAACAAGGCCCTGAAGTATATTGGCCTTGCAAGGTATTACAAGCTGATGCAATCCATTTTGGAGCAGCTATCCAGCCTAAGCGCCATCCTGTCATTGCATACCCTTTTGATACGCCGTTAATGATTACAACTCGTTCACGCACGTTTTCAAATTGAGAAATACTTTCGTGAGTACCCAAGTAATTGATGTGTTCGTAAATTTCGTCAGAAAGAATTATGATGTTTGGATAGTTCGCCAAAACATCTGCTAATCCTTTTAATTCTTCTTTTGAGTAAACGCTTCCGGTAGGATTGGAAGGTGAGCAAAGTATAATAGCTTTTGTTTTTGGAGTTATTGCCGCTTCCAGCTGAGAAGGTGTGATTTTAAAATCCTGATCGATACTTGCTGAAACAAAAACATTAGTTCCATCGGCAAGTTTTACCATTTCGGGATAACTAACCCAATAAGGGGCAGGAATAATTACTTCATCGCCTTTACCAATGATGGCTAATATTACGTTACAAACAGATTGTTTCGCACCGTTTGAACAAACTATTTGTTCAGGTTTATATTCTAAATTGTTTTCCGATTTTAATTTTGTGCAAATGGCATTTCGTAATGCAGGATAACCTGGAACCGGCGAATAAAAAGAAAAGTTATTATCCACAGCTTGTTTAGCTGCTTCTTTTATATGGTCTGGTGTGTTAAAGTCGGGCTCGCCAACACTTAAATTAATCACATCGATACCCTGAGCCTTCAACTCATTACTTTTCTGTGACATGGCAAGCGTTTCCGAAGGAGAAAGTGCTGCCAATCGTTCTGATACTGGAAACATAATTTGTCTGTTTTTATTGTTATTATTTGAGCACAAAAGTAATCAAAAAAAATCAATTTCTAAGTAAATAGAGATTATGGATAACAAGTTTCACTTTTCTAAATCACTTTGGTTTTAATTTTGAAGCAAGCAATTGACGGGTCGATTGATAACCCAATTCAAATATTTCACGACCTTTATCTACACCAAATGTTTCATAGTTTCCAATATCCACAGGCTCAATTAGTAAATCGCATAGTTCTTTGTCGTGCAACATATTGGCTTTAAACATGAAATGGTATGAACGGAAAGCTATATTTAGAATGCTAAGTTTGTAATTGTGTGCAACCAATGGACTTGCATTAATTCCAATCACCTTTTTGCAATCATTTCGAATAGTTGAAACTGGAAAATTCTTTAAAACTCCACCATCTACATAGTTAACGCCATCAATTGTCTTGGGTTTGAAGAGAACTGGAAGTGAACACGAAGCAACAATAGGATCGATTAGATTACCGCTCGAGAAGGTGACGGATTTGCCATTGTCTAAATCTGTTGCTACCACTCGTAATGGTATTCGTAACTCTTCAAATGTCTTTGCTCGTAATTTCCGGTACAGAAAATCCTGAAAAATATCTGTTTGAAAAAAGCCGCCATCGGGAATATGAATTCTCGTCATGGTCCGAAATTTAATATCTTCAAAAAGCACTGCAATCTCGGAAGGAGAATAACCATCGGCATAAAAAGCTCCCACAACTGCTCCGGCGCTAACTCCTGAAATAATATCGGGCTTTATGCCTTGCTCTTCAAGTGCTTTCAATGCACCGGCATGACACAAACTCTTAACACCACCGCCACTGAGAGCAATTCCCACATTATAGGGCTTGGAAATTATAAAATCCAAAATGTCCATAGTATGAAGTAAATTAATTGTTTAGCAGGGATTCTAATATTTCACTAAAACTATACAGAATAATTTGAAAATTTGGTCATCACTCTCTCGTAATAGGTTTTTGAAACAGGAATATCGGGTGTGTTTGCATCTTCAAGTTCAAGGAAAATACCGTCTTTAGTTTTCCTTAATACTTTTACTTTATCCAAATTTACAATATAGGACCTGTGGCAACGAACCAGCGGACTTTCTTTAGTGAGATTTTCTTCCATCCATTTGAGCGAATTCCGGATTAAGAAATGGGATACTTTGGATTTGTTGAGATAATGGATGGTAGCGTAATTATCGGCTGAATCTACAAAAAGTAAATTTTCAAGCATTATGGTAATCTTTATTTCCCCTTTCTCATCAGGAAAAGCAATAAGGTTTCTTTTTGGTGTCTCAATATCAGAATCATTTCTAGTTATTTTTTCTAATAGTTGATTTTTTTCACGCCATGAAAAATATAACCATAAAATTGAATAGGGTAGGAGTAATACCCAACTTGTGTTTTTTATGGACTGAATAAAAATGTCAAGAATCTCGCGTTCGGCTCCAATACGTGGAAAAAATTTGGAAAAAATGGTGTAAAACAATGACATGGCAATGACCTCCCCAATAACATGCAACGCAAATTGCCAAACCAGAAGTTCGTGTTTTGTAGTATATCTAACCATAATTAGACGGCTTATTACCACCACCAACATACCGGTTAGAATAATCAGACTTGAGAAAAAGAAGTATTTAAATTCAGAAATATTAGGATACCATTCACGCGAGTTAAACGGTTGAAATATATTGATAAAAAGCAGCGCAAAGATGGCTGTGAAAAATACCAATCGAATAACATTCGATTTTTCGTATAAATAAGCAGGAATCTTTGTGTTCATTGTTTTTTTTTATGCAAAAATTACTTTTGCAAAAGTATAATATTCTCATCAAACCAGCAAACCACTTATCCCCGGAACGTTTAATTTCGTCCCGTCAACTTATTTTTTATCCCATATTAGTGCATATTATCCCTAATGACAATTTAATTCCCCTATTAGTTGCAAATGCCTTAACGAATTTACTTTCTTTAGGTAACTAATCGAAACCAAATTGTATGAATTATACTCAACGACAACACGAACTCATTGCTCAATTTCAATTGGGCAAAGATAAACAAATTAAAAATTCCCAAGTTTCTATCCGTTATTTTTCATTCAATAGCCAATTGCTTTCTGTAATAGATAATAAAGCGGTTGATGTAACGGTTGATGCTTCAATCAATGAAAATCTTGCGTTTCAATATCCTGTTTTTCTTCCTGAGAAAACAAAGCGTACCGATAAAGCCATTTTGTTACTACACGGGTTGAATGAGCGCAATTGGAGTAAATATCTTGCCTGGGCGGAGTATTTATGTAGAGAGACCGGAAAGCCTGTCATATTGTTTCCAATTGCATTTCACATGAACCGTTCGCCCCAATCTTGGTCAAATCCGCGCGATCTACAAAATGTGTTGGATATACGTCGGAAACGAAATGGTGATGACCGCTCGCTAAGTTTTGCAAATGTGGCATTAAGTGAAAGAATTAGCGAAAATCCGTATCGATTTTATAGTTCCGGACGCCAGAGTGTTTTTGATTTAATGCACTTGATATCAGATGTAAAAGAAGGAAAACATGATTTATTTGCAGAAAATTGTAACATCGATATTTTTGCCTATTCTATTGGTGCTTTTTTATCGCAGGTTACTTTAATGTCAGATCCTCATGGATTATTTTCCGATTCCAAATTGTTTTTGTTTTGCGGTGGTGGAATTTTTAGTTCTATGTCTGGTGAATCAAGAAGCATTATGGATAAGCGTGCTTTCCAAAATTTGTATAGCTATTATATGTACGATTTCTGTTCCGAAGCTCAAAAATTCTCAATCCGCGATAAAATATTTGAATCATTTAACCGAATGATTTCTCCCGAACGGGAACAATTGGATAGAGAATTGTTTTTCAATAAGTTGGGCGATAACTTTAAAGGAATTTCATTACTGAATGATAAAGTGATGCCATTTTATGGTGTTCCGGAAGCAATAGGAACGGAATGTGCACATGCTAACATTCAGCTTCTGGATTTTCCTTTTTCGTATTCACATGAAAATCCGTTCCCCATTGGAGCAAAATTTCGAGCAGAGGAAGTAGATGCATCCTTCACACAAGTTTTTTCTCAAGCTTCACAATTTTTAGCGTAATTAATTTTAAGTTTTGAAACGTCAAATCCATTTTTAAACTATATTTGTAACGTTCAAATGTTACTATAGCGAACATACCTTCTTTGCGGATGCTTCAAACTTTTCAAATCATCAAACCTTTTAAATTATAAAGCAATGGATATTTTTCTTATCGTTCTGGCTGGTTTGTTTTTATTAATAGGTTTTGTGGGTTGTTTTGTACCGTTGTTGCCGGGTACACCATTAAGTTATTTGGGAATTATACTGCTTCATTTAAGTTCAAAAGTCGAATTCTCGATGCAATTTCTTGTCCTCTGGGCAGTCATCGTTATTGCAGTTCAAGTGTTGGATTATATTATTCCAATCTGGGGAACTAAGAAATTTGGCGGGAGCAAACTAGGCGTTTGGGGAAGTATGGTTGGTGTAATAATCGGTTTATTTCTTGGTCCGTGGGGTATAGTTGCAGGTGCTTTTGTCGGTGCTTTCGCCGGTGAATTGTTAGCTGGAAAAACGAGCAGAAAAGCCATTAAAGCTGCGTTTGGAGCATTTGTGGGTTTTATGCTTGGCACTATTTCCCAACTTATTGTTGCCGGCTTTCTGATATTCTATTATGTAAAAGCGCTAATTTAAAAAAAACACATTTCGCAATAACGCCCCGAAAAATATCAAACTTTTCGGGGCGTTATTATTCAAAATTATAAACGATTCTAATTCAGTTTTTCTAGCACTTCTTCCAACGAAACCAGACTTTGCTCGCCACTTTTCATATTTTTCAACATCACTTTTCCCTCGCTCATTTCCGTTTCGCCAACGATAGCTACAAATGGAATTTTTTTATTATCGGCATAACTCATTTGCTTTTTCATCTTGGCCGGTTCTGGATAAATTTCGGCATTAATACCTGTCTGGCGCAAAGCACTAAGCCACGGTAAACAATACAACAGTTCTTTTTCGCCAAAGCTGACAAAAAGAATTTTTGTTTGTTCGGTCAAAGTTTCAGGATAAAGATCCAGTTGGTTCAGCACATCGTAAATGCGGTCGGCACCAAACGATATGCCCACGCCCGAAACGCCTTCCATGCCAAAAACACCTGTCAGATTATCGTAGCGACCGCCACCTGTTATGCTACCAATTTCCACATCCAACGCTTTTACTTCGAAAATGGCTCCGGTGTAATAATTCAATCCGCGCGCCAACGTCAAATCTAATTCCATTTGAGTTTGCACTTTCATCATTTCACACAGTCCGAAAATGGTTTCCAATTCCGAAACGCCTTTCAATCCGACTTCCGACGCAGCCAAAACTGTTTTTAATTGTCCTAGTTTTTCGGCGTTTGTTCCATTGAGTTTCAAAATTGGTTGCAGTTTGGCAATGGCTTCTTCCGAAATTCCTTTCGATGCAATTTCTTCGTTCACCTTTTCCAATCCAATTTTGTCCATCTTGTCAATGGCAACCGTTATATCAGTAATTTTTTCGGCTTCGCCAATGATTTCTGCAATGCCTGAAAGAATTTTTCGGTTGTTGATCTTAATGACCACATTGATATTCAAGCGATGATACACTTCGTCCACAATCTGTATCAATTCTAACTCGTTTAGCAACGAATTGCTTCCCACCACATCCACATCACATTGGTAAAATTCACGATAACGTCCTTTTTGTGGACGATCGGCACGCCAAACGGGCTGAATCTGGTAGCGCTTAAATGGAAATGAGATTTCGTTCTGATGCTGCACCACAAATCGGGCAAAAGGAACAGTCAAGTCGTAACGTAAGCCTTTTTCGGAGAATTTATTGGTCAGTTTTATGCTGTTTCTGCCAAGTAATTCCGCATCATTTGTACCCGATATAAAATCGCCTGAGTTAAGTATTTTAAACAACAATTTGTCACCTTCTTCGCCATATTTTCCCATCAAAGTTGATAGGTTTTCCATGGCCGGCGTTTCTATCTGTTGAAAACCATAGAGGCGGAAAACATCTTTTATGGTGTTGAATATATAATTGCGATTGGCCATTTCGGCAGGTGTAAAATCTCGGGTTCCTTTTGGTATGGAGGGTTTTTGCATAATTTTTGTTTTACCACTAAGTAACTAAGGACACAAATTTAAACTAATTTATTTTTATTTTCTATTGTTTCTATTGTGGTTTATTAAAAGAAAAAAGGCATTTCAAAATAGCTTTTGAAACGCCTTTTTTAAAAGTCTTTTGATAGCCAGAATTACTTTCTGATTCCTAACTCTTTGATAATTGCACGGTAGCGCATAATGTCAGTATCTTTCAAATAATTGAGCAAACGACGACGTTTTCCAACCAAAATTACAAGAGCGCGTTCTGTACTATAATCTTTTTTGTTTGACTTTAAGTGACCAGTCAAATGGTTGATACGGTATGAAAACAATGCTATTTGACCTTCTGATGAGCCAGTATCAGTGTTAGACTTTCCGTGTTTACCGAAGATTTCTTTCTTAATTTCTGATGTTAAATACATGATAATTGTTTAGAAATAAATGTTTTAAAATACAAACTTAGCAATGCACTCATCGCAAAACTACATATTTGATTTTGAGCTTGCAAAGATACTTTTTTTATTTATAACTACAAACACTTCGAACTCATTTTCCTGAAAAAACATCTCGTAAAGAGCCATTTGCCCATTTCATTGGGAACTTGTTGAGATACAGTAGGCATAAAAGAGTTACTAAAACGCCGATTAACGAACCAACCAACACATCTAACGCAAAATGTTGAGATAAATAAATTCTCGAAAATCCGACTAATAAAGCCAATACAAAATATAATAATTGGAGCATTTTATTTTTAGTGAAATAACTCAAAGTCACAAACAATGCATAGGCAGAAATTGTATGCCCCGATGGAAAACTATGAAAGGAATGAAGTTTCACTCCAGCCACTTGATGTAAATTAATATCGGGGAATTTCTCTTTGAAATAATGAATAGGGCGCGACTCGTTCCAGGTTTCTTTCAGAATGCGCGAGACCAGCCCTGCTGCTAATTGCGAAACAAGAATAAAAAGGGCAATTCGGTAACGATAAAAAAGTGCTAGCCCTGCAATAATAAATGGAATTGACCCGCCCACTTCAGAATAGTATTTGAAAAAAACATCTCTTGTTGGTGTGTTGAATGAGGTTAGCCAAAGATGTAAATCGGCTTTTTCATTCATCAAAATTAGATAAATCAAAGTCAGAACAAACAGAATGTAAGGAATATAAAATGCAAAATATTTTTTCATATTTATAAAAAGTAAACTAAATAGGTAAACAATAAAACCGAACATTGAATAAAAAAAACTAACCATTTAATCTTTCATACAACGAAGGATTTCGCGCTTTCCTGTTGGGCCAGGCAGTCGTTCAACTTTAAATCCTGCCTCCTGCATAGCTCGTCTAACCATTCCTTTGGCACAATATGTTGTTAAAATGGCACCGGAATTACAGACTTTGAAAATTCTTTCAAATTGATCTAGCGTCCACATTTCCGGTTGTTTCTCGGGCGAAAAAGCATCAAAAAAAACAACATCGAATGTATCAGTGAAATTGCAAAAAGTAAAATCTGTTATTATTTTATTTAATGTAAAATTAGGAGTTATTTGAATTTTCTTATTCCATTCTGAAGTGTGAAGTTTTTCAAAATTCAACCTATTTTCAGGTGAAAGTTCTTCAGGGTAATTCAATTTCAATGCTTTATCAATTTCCACAGGATATAATTCCAATGTTGTGAAATGTATTTTTTGATCACCATTTTCAGTTTCCAGTAATGCTAAAAAAGCGTTTAATCCTGTCCCGAAACCGATTTCCAACACATGAATTTCTGATTTGGCACATTGCTTCAATCCGGCTTCGATAAAAATGTGCCGTGATTCCAGAATAGCTCCGTGCGTGGAATGATAATTTTCGTCAATTTCGGGAACATATAAAGTGTGCGAACCGTCAGAAGTCATTAATAATTCAGAATCCATACTTAATTTTTAAATAAACAAAGGTACTGAAAAGCGTGAAACAAAACAACCGCTGTTCAACTCAATGAACAACGGTTGTTGTGATGTGATGAATTATCTAGAAATTAATAATTTGTTTTTTCAACTTCAAAATACGCTTGCGGATGCGCACAAGTCGGGCAAGCTTTTGGAGCGTCTTTGCCTACATGTACATGACCGCACTCGCGACATTGCCAAGTTGTTTCTTCTTCGCGGGAGAAAACAGTACCTGCTTCAACACGTGCCAGTAATTTGAGGTAGCGTTTTTCGTGTTGCACTTCTGCTGCTGCTATTTTACGCCATGTAGCTGCAATATTTGCAAAACCTTCTGCTTCGGCTACATCCGCAAAATGTGGGTATAAGTCTGACCATTCTTCATTTTCCCCGTTGGCAGCTTCTCTCAAGTTTTCGGCTGTAGTACTGATAATTCCAGCAGGATATGATGCTGTAATTTCAACCATGCCACCTTCCAGATAGCTAAAGAATTTTTTTGCGTGTTGTTTTTCCTGATCTGCAGTTTCGAGAAAAATGGCGGAAATTTGTTCAAAACCTTCTTTTTTTGCCACTTTTGCAAAATACGTGTACCGCATGCGTGCCTGGCTTTCGCCTGCAAACGACTTCAGTAAATTCTTTTCAGTTTCAGTTCCTTTAAGACTTTTCATGTTTGTAGTTTTTTTTTTGATGAATAGTTTCTAAACGTAAATTATTTGAGTATTTTTCGATTTTGAACTTCTTGTAAGACCTTCATTTGTTGTATGGCTGACTGATTCAGTTTTAATAATCTTTCATTTTGAGCGAACCCCTCATTGATAAGGTAAGCATTTATATTTTCCAAATTAGACAAGCAAATCAATTCGTTAATTGTTGCATAATCGCGGATATTGCCCTTTAAGTCGGGATTAGTTTCACGCCATTGTTTTGCTGTAATGCCAAATAAAGCCATATTCAGAACATCAGCTTCGTTAGCATATAATATAGAGACTTGTGGTTGCGTTAATTCTGTTGGGATTAGGTATTTTTGTATTGCATCTGTGTGAATACGATAGTTTATTTTCGCTAGTTCCCGTTTTGCTGACCAACCTAGTTGGATTTGTTCTTGTTCTTGTTCTTTAAGACGTTGAAACTCTTTGATAATATACAGTTCAAATTCTACGGAAATCCAACTTGCAAACTTAAATGCAATATCTTTATGGGCAAAAGTTCCACCGTATCTACCTGACTTCGAAATAATTCCAATTGCATTCATAGATTGAATCCATTTTTGAGGAGACAGAACAAAAGCATTTAAACCAGATTCTTTTTTAAACCCCTCGAATTCGAGGGGTTTAAAATTCTAATTATATAAACTTTCCTAAATCCCCAAATATTCAATTGTATTTCTTTTACGCATCCAATTTCCAATAACTGCATTCGTATCTGAAGTTTTAAACTTGGCAATATCCGTCAATGAAATAAAGTCTTCATTTTCTATTTGAATAACGGTTACTTCTGTATCTTTTACTGATATTTTTGCCATACTACCCGATAGCTTGAATGAGTCATTAATTTGGATTCCAAAGTTACATATTTTTCTTTAACACACCAACAAAACATTGAATTATTTCTATTTGTTTTGAAAATTGATTCATCCTTTAAAATCCTTATCTTTGCAAACTCAAAATCATAGACTATAAATTACCCCCTAAAATATGATCAGTTACCTTCAAGTAGAAAATCTCACCAAATCGTTTGGCGATAATCTGCTTTTCGAAAATATATCTTTCGGCATTGCCGACAATCAACGGATGGCGTTAATCGCCAAAAACGGAACCGGAAAAACCACTTTACTTAATATTCTTGCAGGTATTGAAGATTATGAAAGTGGTACCATTTCGTTTAAAAGGGATTTGAGAATTGCTTATTTGGATCAGGATCCGGATTTTCCGAAAGAACTTTCGGTATTGGATGCTTGTTTGCAAACGGATAGCGAAGTGGTGCGAACTATTGCTAAATATGAACATTGCATGTTGTCGTCTGATCATTCCCAACTAGATGATATTCTCGCCAATATGGATTTGCTAAAAGCCTGGGATTATGAATTGCGCATCACTCAGATTTTGGGTAAACTCAAGATTACCAACCTGGAACAACTTATTGGTGAACTTTCGGGCGGACAATTGAAGCGTGTTGCACTCGCCAATGTATTGATTGGTGAACCTGATTTATTGATTTTGGATGAACCTACCAATCACCTCGATCTGGAAATGGTGGAATGGCTTGAAGATTTTCTGAAACGATCCAGCATGGCTTTATTGATGGTGACACACGACCGGTATTTTCTCGATAGGGTGTGTACTAACATTTTGGAGATTGATCATCAGGCTTTGTTTCAATACAATGGAAATTATAGTTATTATCTCGAAAAACGCCAGGAACGTATTGAATCATTCAATTCCGAGAGCGAACGCACTATAAATTTGTACCGCAAAGAACTGGACTGGATGCGCCGTCAGCCAAAAGCGCGGACGCATAAATCGAAATCACGCACTGAACGCTTCTCGGATATTGAAACACGTGCCAAAGAGCGTCGAAACAATGATTCGGTTCAATTGGATGTAAAAGCCAGCTATTTAGGCTCGAAAATTTTCGAAGCAAAATATATCTCTAAAGCTTACGGAGATTTAATAATTCTTGACAATTTTTATTACAACTTTGCCCGCTACGAAAAAATGGGTATTGTGGGAAAAAACGGAACGGGAAAATCAACTTTTTTGAAGATGCTTTTGGGCGAAGTAAAACCGGATAGTGGTTCCTTTGACATTGGCGAAACGGTGGTGTTCGGTTATTACAGTCAGGATGGGTTGGCTTTTGACGAGCAAATGAAAGTGATTGATATTATTCAGGATATTGCGGAAGAAGTGAACCTGGGCAATGGCAAAAAAATGTCAGCTTCGCAATTTCTCCAACATTTTCTGTTTACTCCCGAAACACAACAAAACTATGTGTATAAGCTCAGCGGTGGCGAAAAACGTCGACTGCACCTTTGTACTGTTTTGATGAAAAATCCTAACTTTTTAGTATTGGATGAACCAACCAATGATTTGGATATTATGACCTTAAATATTCTGGAAGAATATTTGCAATCATTCAAAGGTTGTGTTATTGTGGTGAGTCACGACCGCTATTTTATGGATAAAGTGGTGGATCATTTAATGGTTTTCAAAGGTGAAGCAGAATTAAAGGATTTCCCCGGAAATTATACCGACTACCGTGAATGGAATGAATTAATAGAAGAACAAGAACGGGAAGATAAGAAAAAGGAAAAAAACAAAGAACAAAAATCAAAGAGCCAAGAGCCAAAAGTCAAGATTCAAGAGCCAAGTCAGCAAAATCAGGAGCGAAAAAAGTTAAGTTTTAAAGAAAAACAGGAATTTGATGCTTTGGAGAAAGAAATTCCTGAACTGGAAGCCGAAAAATCGAACTTAGAGAGTCAGCTTGCCTCAGGCGATTTGTCGAGTGCCGAAATAGTGAAAGTGTCCCAACGACATGCTGATGTCATTGATTTAATTGATGAAAAAACAATGCGATGGTTGGAATTGAGTGAGATTTGAATAAATTCGATTTCGAAGTTTTAAATCGAGTTGAAATTGAAAGCAAACAAAAAGTGCCATTTGAATTTATCAAATGGCACTTTTCAATTTTATTTTGGAATTTATTAGAACCCGCGAATCGCTTCAATTCCTGGTAAAACACGTCCTTCTATGGCTTCCAGTAATGCTCCGCCACCAGTAGAAACATAAGAAACACCATCGGCCAATCCGAATTTATTCACACAAGCCACAGAGTCGCCTCCGCCAACAAGTGAGAAAGCACCATTTTTGGTAGCTTCAACAATAGCTTCACCTACTGAACGTGAACCATGAGTAAAGTTCTCAAATTCGAAAACTCCTGTTGGCCCATTCCACAAAATTGTTTTTGAGGCCTTAATCACTTCAGCAAATATCTTTTCAGTTTCCGGACCAATATCCAAACCTTCCCAACCGTCAGGAATTGCACCTACTTTTACAAATTTAGTGTTCGCATCATTGCTGAAAGCATCTGCAATTTTTGCATCAACAGCCAATACCATTTTTACATTGTTTGCTTTTGCTTTTTCCAATAGTTCTAGCGCCATGTCTAGTTTGTCGATTTCGCAAATTGATTCGCCCACGTTACCGCCCAATGCTTTTGCAAAAGTATAAGTCATTCCACCTGCAATAATCAGATTGTCAACTTTGGTAAGTAGATTTTCAATAATTTCAAATTTCGAAGAAACTTTTGATCCACCCATAATAGCAGTGAATGGACGAGCTGTATCGGTCATAATTTTCTGAACGGCTGTCACTTCTTTTTCCATCAAATAACCAAACATTTTGTTGTTTTCGTCAAAATATTTTGCAATTAATGCAGTGGATGCGTGAGCACGGTGTGCTGTTCCAAAAGCATCATTTACATAGCAATCTGCAAAAGAAGCTAGCTTTGCTGTAAATGCTTTTTGACTTTCTTTGAGTACTTTTTTTGCTGCATCTTTTTCTTCGTCATTAGCAAATTCTCCACGTGGCTTTCCTTCTTCTTCGGCATAAAATCGAAGATTTTCTAGCATCATTGCTTCTCCTGCTTTTAATTCGGATGCCATTTTAGTGGCCTCTTCACCAACGCAATCTGGTGCGAATTTAACATCAACTTCCAATAATTCAGAAACATGTGCTAAAATTGATTTTAACGAATACTTCATGTCAGGATTTGTTTTTGGTCGACCCATGTGCGAAGCAATGATTACACTTCCGCCGTCGGCCAAAATCTTTTTCAAAGTAGGGAGAGCTGCACGGATACGATTGTCATCTGTGATTTCAGAATTTTCGTTCAATGGAACATTAAAATCAACCCGAACGAATGCTTTTTTACCCGCAAAATTAAATTTGTCAATAGTTTGCATACTGTTATATATTAAATGTTTATTTTTTTTATTGAATTTTATTTCATTCTGATAAATAAATCAGTAAGTAAAGGATAAACCTGTTTTTCACTATTTTTTATCAGTTACAATTCGAACGCAAAGGTACAAAAAAAGTTATATAATCGGAGTGAAAAGTTACAATCTCTTTTCGAATATCAACCTGTTTTTATATTTATTAAATAATAAAGAAATTTTTCTTTAATGAATTTATATTTGTATCTTTGCAGCGTTTACATAAAGAGAAATATAAACTTAAAAAATAAATTAATTATGTCAAAAGTAACCGTAGTTGGTGCCGGAAATGTTGGTGCAACATGTGCTAATGTATTAGTATTTAACGAAGTAGCTGATCATATTGTGATGCTTGACGTGAAAGAAGGCGTGTCGGAAGGTAAAGCCTTGGATATGACTCAAACAGCCTCGTTATTAGGATTCGATTCTAAAATTGTTGGTTGTACTAGTGATTATGCTCAAACAGCAGATTCTGATGTTGTAGTCATTACTTCAGGAATTCCTCGTAAACCAGGAATGACTCGAGAAGAGTTGATTGGTGTAAATGCTGGTATCGTAAAAAGTGTTGTTGAGAATGTTTTGAAATTTTCTCCAAATGCAATTATTGTTGTGGTAAGTAACCCAATGGACACAATGACTTATTTGGCATTGAAAGCTACAGGACTTCCAAAAAACAAAATAATTGGTATGGGCGGAGCGTTGGATAGCTCACGTTTCAAATGTTATTTAAGTAAAGCATTGAATGCTAACCCAAATGAAGTGGAAGGAATGGTTATTGGCGGACACGGGGACACAACAATGATTCCATTGACTCGTTTTGCTTCTTACAAAGGTCGTCCTGTTGCTGATGTACTTGACAAAGAAACTTTGGCAAAAGTTGTAGCTGATACAATGGTTGGTGGTGCAACATTAACAGGCTTATTAGGAACTTCTGCTTGGTATGCTCCGGGTGCTGCAGCAGCTTACCTTGTTGAATCGATTATTCATGACCAAAAGAAAATTATCCCTTGTTGTGTGTCGTTGGAAGGCGAATACGGTCAAAACGATATTTGTATTGGTGTTCCGGTAATTATCGGTAAAAACGGTATTGAAGAAATTATCGATTATAAATTGAATGCAGAAGAAAAAGCATTGTTCGAAAAAAGTGCAGCTGCTGTTCGTGCTACAAACGATGTGTTGAAAGAAATCAACGTTTTGTAATTCAGAAAATAATTATGTTAAAAGATGAGCTGCAATAGAACAATATTGCAGCTTTTTTTGTATTAAGTTTTGTAATATCTGTAGAATTGTCATTAGTAAAAATTTGAAGAGTATATTTTTTAAATATTGACTTGTACTCTTTTGGAATCTATAAAATGTCGTAATTATTAAAGTTTTGTAATAATTATAAGACATTTATAATGTATTTATTATCTTTGTATTATATTTGATAACCTAGCAATCTAAAATTATGAACCCAACTCTTCAAACGCATCATTATTTGCTTAAATTTTCTATTAAACCATCGGTGCAACGCACTGCAGTAATGGAATATCTAATGAATAATAGAACACATCCCACAATTGATGAAATCTATTTGGCTCTAAATCCCACAATGCCTACTTTGTCGAAAACTACTGTATATAATACGCTCGATTTATTTGTAGAAAAGGGGGCTGTTCAGGCATTAGTTATTGATGATAAAAATGCTCGTTACGACGTGGATATTTCTTCACATGCTCATTTTATATGTAACAGCTGTGGAAAAGTACATGACATTTTTAATGTAAGTCCTACTTTATTCCAATTGCCTGTTTCAGATAAATTTACAATTCAGTCTGTTGAGATTTCATATTCCGGAATTTGTAATTCATGTAAAGGAAATTGATTTTAACAATAAGAATAACTATAAATAAAAGTACACAATTTGTGTACTTTTTTGGCTCTATAACGTTTTGTGTGGGTAAAATATTTTCTAATATTTACTCCGTAGGAGTTTTCAATGCATAACCCTCAGATTCATCTGGGGGAAAGTGAAATAAATGATTACAAAACCTTATAGAGGTTTCCCACTATTATATGACTTAAGTTACTGATGGCAAACTCCT
>JAAFGX010000037.1 GCA_010365115.1 Paludibacter sp. | reverse complement strand
ACATGAAGCACCTGAATTTGTAGCAATAAATTAAAAAAAATATCTCTCAAAACATGCACCAACACTTGTTTTATTGAAGTAAAATCCGCTAAAAACTTAATTTTAGTAGAGATTTTCTTTCTTCCTGATTATGAGAAGAATTAAAAATTTATCAGAAATTACTATTTTTGTTCGGTGTTGGAATTCTGTTTCATTGCGAATTGCTTAATAATTGAACCTGCAACGGCATTCGAAACCAAAGCCCTTAGTTTTACCACGCTTCCTTTGTCAAAGGGGTGTACTCTGTTGGTAAGCAAAATGATAGAGATGTCATTGTCCGGATCAATGACAATGGAAGTTCCGGTATAACCGGTATGGCAGTAAGTGTTTGGTCCCAACAAATCTCCTTTACAACTTGAATAAGGCGATGTCATATCCCAACCCAGAGTACGCCCGAAGGTTTTTAGGGAATCAGGTACAGTTCTCATTGCTTTTACCGTTAAAGGTCCTAAAATTTTCTTTCCGTTTCTTTCTCCTCCATTTTGTAAAGTTGCAACCAATATCCCGATGTCATTGGCATCGGAGAATAAACCTGCGTTTCCCGATATACCTCCATTCAACACGCGCGCCAAGGGGTCGTGAACAATGCCTGTTAATATATTTCCGTTGTTTAACTTCGAAGTAGGAGCACAGTATGTTAGTATTTCGCCTGTTGGGTTAAAGTCAGTATGAGTCATCCCAAGTACATCGAAAATGTTTTCTTTGGCAAAATCTCTCAGACTTTCTCCGCTCACATTCTCAATGACGTGTTGCAATGTAATAAAATTCAAACAGCTGTATTGCATTTTAAAACCGGGTTCGAAATCACGTTTACACGAATCAATATATTGCATGAATCCTGTCGGATTCGGCGAACCATATCGTTTTTTTAGTGTCGTTTCAGGGGCGTAGGATGGTAAACCGGAAGTGTGTGTCATTAAATTCAGAATCCGAATCTCTTTTGTCATGTAGGTAAAACCGGGAATATACATGTTGACATTGTCTTGTAGCCGAAGTAAACCTCTTTCGGTGAGTATCATCGCCGAGATTGCTGTAGCAAGTGGTTTTGTGCATGAAGCAAGATCAAAAACCGTGTTTACATCCATCGGTACAACGGTTGGATAAACCTGCTTGTTACCAAAAGCTTTCAAGTAAGCCATTTTTCCGTTGCGAACTACTGCCAACACTGCACCGGGAATTTCTTTTTTGTCGATTGAAAGTTTGATGGCAATATCGGCATATTTTAGTTTGTGTGAATCGAGACCAACATCTTCTGGTATTGCTTTTGGCAGAGGTTGTGCAGTGTTTACAAGAGAAATGCAAATAAATATCGCAAGCAATAGAAGTGTTTTATTCATGTTCAAAAACATTTTTTGTTTGGCAAAGATATACTTTTTTTGATCTTTATGCATTCGTAAAAATTTTGATTCTTATTCTTTAATATAAAAAAAGGATTACTTTTGCGAAGTTTTTATCAACAACGCTCAAAAGTATATTTTCCAAACATAGTAAAGTGATATAAGTATAAATATTTATGAATATTGTACTGTTTTTTGAGTCACTTAACTTTGAATCAAACTTTTCAATTTTACTTCTTACAAATTATGACAACTACCAAAGAATTAAGTTTACCAATAGAATACGTAAAAGTTAACATCAATCTTCCAGCTTCCAAGAGCATTAGTAACCGTGCTTTGATTTTGGATGCCTTGTCATATAGTCCATACGATATTGACAATTTGTCTGATTGTGATGATACTAATGTGTTAATTAATGCATTAGATTCTAATGATACAACTTTTGATATTGGTGCTGCAGGAACTTCAATGCGCTTTCTCACCGCTTTTTTGTCGAAAACTGTTGGCGAATGGATTATTACAGGCAGTGAACGCATGAAACTGCGCCCAATAAAATTGTTGGTAGATGCGCTGAATAGTTTGGGTGCGCGAATTGAATATATTGAAAATGAAGGTTTTCCACCACTTCGTATTTTTGGAAGTGCATTAATGGGTGGCGAAATTCATTTAAAGGGAAATGTAAGCAGTCAATATATTTCTGCATTAATGATGATTGCTCCGACCATGTATAAAGGTCTTAAAATTGTTCTTGAAGGTAAAATCATATCTAAGCCATATATCAAAATGACCATGGAAATGATGGAAGAATATGGCTTGGAAGTTGAATTTGTTGATAACATAATTCGGATTGAACCGCAAGAATATCAACCTATTCCGTACAAAGTAGAGTCAGATTGGTCGGCGGCTTCGTATTGGTATGAGGTACTTTCCATTGTGGGTAAAGGGGGCGTTTTTCTGAATGGATTGACTGAAAATAGTTATCAGGGTGATAGTAAGGTTGCTGAATTATTCGAACAATTGGGTGTGAAAACGTCATACCTTGACGAAGGCGTTTTATTATCGCCAAATGACAGTATAACTTCGAGAATGGAATACAATTTCTCTGACCAACCCGATTTGACACAAACATTTGCAGTTACCTGTTGCCTGAAAGGAATACCTTTCAAATTTAGCGGTTTGGAAAGCCTTAAAATTAAGGAAACGGACAGAATCGCGGCTTTAATTAATGAATTAGGGAAACTTGGTTATGTGGTTTATGAACCAGCCGAAAGTCAATTGGCATGGGATGGCGAACGCTGCGAACCTGCAGCAAAAATTAGTATTGCCACTTACGCCGATCACCGAATGGCTATGGCTTTTGCTCCTGCTGCTTTGGTTACACCAATTAGTATTGAAGAACCTCATGTAGTTAGCAAATCATATCCGAATTTCTGGGCTGACTTTGAAAAGTTGAAATAATCTCCATAAAAGCTTACTGACAGCTTATTTGTTAATTCCCTGCATCACTTCATATACAATTGGACAAGTATATGCATTTTTTATCGAAAGATTATAAATCTGATAAAAGCGTTTTCTGTCGGTGTGTGGATATTCCCGGCATGCTTTTGGTCTGTTTTCGTAAATGGCACAATAATTATCATCACCCAAAAATGGACAAGGCATGTTTTGAAAAACCATATCACCATCTTCGTCAATCTTAAAGTATTTGTCAATAACTGCCGATGTTTTCAATCGAAGATGCTTAGCTATTCGTTCTACATCTTTATCTGTAATTCTAGGTCCCAATGAGCGGCAACAATTTGCACATTTCAGACAATCAACACGTCTCGAAATATCATCATGCAACTTATGAACGAGCAAATCCATTCCTTCAAGTTTCTTTTTATTTCTTGAAAAATATTTTTTCCATTCAGGCTCCGATTTTGCTGCCAAAACGCCCAATAATTTATAATCTAATTGTTTGCTCACTTGTATTTTATATATTCAGAAGAATGTGTAAAAGTACAGAAATATACCTTAGAAATCAAAAAAAAAGTGGTTATAGACAAAAAAATCGTATCTTTGCAGCCGTTTTATTTATACACAATTGAATATTTATGAGTCAACTAAGTAATGTGTTGGGGCAATATGATGCTCCCCAGCAGGCTAAGGCAATGGGCGTATATCCATATTTTCGTCCTATTGAATCTGATCAGGATACTGTTGTAACCATTGACGGTAAAAGGGTTTTGATGTTTGGGTCAAATAGCTATTTGGGGCTTACAAATCACCCTCGCCTTAAAGAAGGTGCTATAAAAGCAGTAGAGAAATACGGTACTGGTTGCGCTGGCTCTCGTTTTCTGAATGGTACTCTCGATATTCATATTGAATTAGAAGACCGCTTAGCAAAATTGGTACATAAAGAAGCTGCTTTGGTTTACGCAACAGGTTTTACTGTAAATTCAGGAGTAGTGCCTTGTATCACAGGTCGCGAAGATTATCTTATATTTGATGAATACGATCATGCTTCCATTATTGAAGGTAAACGGTTGTCGTTTTCTAAACAATTGAAATATCGTCACAACGATATGGATTCGTTAGAAAAACTACTTCAGAGATGTGAACCCGATAAATTGAAACTTATTGTAACAGATGGTGTATTCAGCATGGAAGGCGATGTTGCCAAATTGCCAGACATTGTTGAATTATCAAAAAAATATAATGCTTCCATATATGTCGACGAAGCTCATTCATTAGGTGTTTTTGGTAAAACAGGAGCAGGAATTTGTGAGCATTTTGGTGTGTCGAATGATGTTGATTTGATTATGGGAACATTCAGCAAATCGCTTGGTACTATTGGTGGATTTATTGCATCAGACGAAAATATTATAAATTACTTAAAACATAATTCAAGAACACTTATTTTTAGTGCTTCGATTACTCCTGCTTCTACTGGATGTGTTTTAGCTGCTTTGGATGTTATGGCTGAAGAAACTTGGCGTAAAGATGCATTATGGGCAAATACAAATAGAGCAAAAGATGGTTTCTTGAAAGCCGGTTTTGAAATTGGACCTACAGAAACACCGATAATCCCGCTTTTTGTACGTGATAATACAAAAACATTTAAATTGACAAGAATGTTAATGGATGATGGCGTGTTTGTGAATCCGGTGGTTTCTCCGGCAGTTCCCTCTGAGGACTCGCTTATTCGCTATTCGTTAATGGCAACACATACTTTTGATCAAATAGATGAATCAATAGAAAAAATTTCAAAAGCAGCTCGTCTTTTAGAAATCATTGATTAATTGATTTTCAAAAATTTACAAGTTTAAATATTAAGGAATAGAACAAATCTAGGAAACAGATTGGTTCTATTCTTTGTTTTAAAAATAATAAAGAATCAGAGCGTTGTATAAAACTAAGTTCAATACAAATTAGTGTGGGAATTGATAAATTAGAAATATCAAGAACTTTTCAAACCTCTTAAACCTTTCAAACCTTTCAAACCTTTCAAACTTTTCAAACTTTTCAAACTCTTTTTACAAAAATGATTACAGTTTCAAATTTAGCCATTCAATTTGGCAAACGTGTATTATTCTCCGATGTAAATTTAAAATTCACTGCGGGTAATTGCTATGGCATTATCGGCGCCAATGGTGCCGGCAAATCAACACTTATACGTATCCTGAGCGGCGATCTGGATGCCACCAGAGGCAATATACAATTTGGTCCGGGCGAACGACTTTCTGTTTTAAAACAAGATCACTTTGAGTTTGATGAATTTACGGTGCTTGACACTGTGATGATGGGACATACTGTGCTTTGGAAAGTAAAAGACGAAAAGGATGCAATTTATCTGAAAGAAGATTTTTCTGATGCTGATGGTATTCGTGCTTCTGAATTGGAAGATAAATTTTCCGGAATGAACGGTTGGAATGCGGAAAGCGATGCGGCTTCATTATTAAGTGGATTAGGTATTAAAGAAGATTTACATTACCAGTTAATGAAAGATTTGAGTGGTATGGAAAAGGTTCGAGTGCTGCTGGCTCGCGCATTATTCGGAAAACCAGATAATCTATTGCTCGATGAACCAACCAATGATCTGGATGTTGAAACAGTTATGTGGTTGGAAAACTATCTGGCTAATTATGAAAATACAGTTTTGGTTGTTTCGCACGACCGTCACTTCCTCGATGCTGTAAGTACGCATACTGTTGATATTGATTTTAGCAAAGTTCAACTTTTTGCTGGAAACTATACTTTTTGGTACGAATCCAGTCAGTTAGCTCTTCGTCAGCAACAGAATCAAAATAAGAAAGCAGAAGAAAAGAAAAAGGAATTGGAAGAATTTATTCGCAGGTTTAGTGCTAACGTTGCAAAATCGAAACAAGCAACAAGCCGTAAAAAAATGCTTGAAAAACTCAATATTGATGAGATTCAAGCTTCTACACGTAAATATCCTGGAATCATTTTTTCTCCTGACCGCGAACCAGGAAATATGGTGTTGGAAATAGCAGGACTCGGTAAAACGATTGAAGACGGAACAGTTCTTTTCAAGGATGTAAACTTCAATGTGGAGAAAAACGATAAGATAATTTTCTTGTCACGCGATCCGCGTGCTATGACTGCATTTTTTGAAATTATAAATGGTCATGACAAAGAGCATGAAGGAACCTACAATTGGGGAGTAACGATAACTCATGCTTATTTGCCGCTCGATAATTCTGAGTTTTTCAATACAGATTTGAAATTGGTTGATTGGCTTGGTCAATTCTCAACGGATACCACCGAAGCTTTTATTCGTGGATATCTCGGTAAAATGCTTTTTGCCGGAGAAGAAATTTATAAAAGAGCAAGTGTACTTTCGGGTGGTGAAAAAATGCGTTGTATGATATCTCGTATGATGCTTCGCAATGCCAATGTGATGATACTTGACTCCCCTGCTAATCACCTTGATCTGGAATCGATACAGGCCTTTAATAACACATTGGTGAACTTCAAAGGGAATGTATTGATGTCTTCACATGATCGTGAATTCATTCAGACGGTTTGTAACAGGATAATTGAACTTACACCTCATGGTATTATTGATAAACAAATGGATTATGATGATTATGTAATTTCGGAGGACATAAAAACGATACGTGAAAGAATGTATAAATAGGAAACTTTATACTGACAATTAAAGAGAGGTTATTGATTTTTTTCTATAACCTCTCTTTTGGCTTTCTTGATCTTTGTTTACTATTAGAATTTAAAATTTGCAATTTTCATAGCAATATTCCCTTTTACATTCGCTTGAATTCTTAACGCTCCCGGAACTAGGTTCAAACTAGTAACATTAATCTCGTTCAATTTTCCTTGCATAGTAACGCCATCAAAAACTGGGTAATTCTCCATCATTTTGTTTACTTCTGCTTTCATTTTTTCAATGTCAGCTTTTACCGGATAAGTCAGATAAGGAGTCAATTGCTTTAGTATAACTCCATGTAAAAGCCAGTTTGCAGATTTTACCAATGCGTTTTTAGTTTTCACATCAAATTCGGGGTCAGTTATTTCAACCGCCATTTTAGTTGGATTATAAACCATATTACCATTAAAATAAACTCTTCCGTTTAGTGTTCCGGTTACATCTGCAACAAAAATAGCTTTGCCTTCACTTCCAAAAATGGATAAATCTTTTATCGTAATTGTTTTCTTTCCTTCAGTAAATGTTTTATTAATCAATTCCTTTTTAGCCATTTCTGATATTTTTTCGTAAGTAACATCAGTTGCTATGTTTAAATTGAATTGTTGAGCTGGTCTATTTACATACCTGAATTCGGGAAGTTTTGCCAAAGCATTCGCTGATGGTTGTACACCCATGAATGATTCAATCTGTCCGTAAAGTGTCACCCCAATATTCATGTGATTGCCGACACTTGTAATGGGCGAAGCATAAAAATCTTTTGGAGTTATTCTTATCCATAAGTCATTTTCAGCACTCACAAGTCTTGGCTTTTGAACTTCCGACCATGCTTGAGATACATATTTTTTTAAATCGACTGATTCTGTGAGTGATTTGTCAATTTGTGCAGAAATCAATTTATCACAACGTGCCAATGCCATATTTGCTATAAGAGATATCGGAACGTTGACTCCAATTGCTTTCAGTTTTGGCGCTTCAATCCATTCGTATCCATTAGGAACAGTCTGAGAAACTAATTTCCAATCCTTATTTATATTAATTGTAGTTTTGTATTTTAAGGCAATACTTCCCTCAGCTTCATAATTATCGCCAATTTCGTACCCGAATTTTTCTACTTTCCAAGCGAAACGTGACCATATTTTAAGAGGTACACGATATTCTATAACATTGTTTTTTACTAAGAAGCTAAAGTCTTGCGCTTTCCAAACTTTTATTTGTAAATCCTGATCAGAAATTTTTGAACCGTCAAAAATAAGTCCATTCATTTTAGAATTTACTCCTACTTCCAGTTGTTTTACATCAATGTCAACTTTCAAAGGAAACTCAGATTGAACAGGGCTCAAATTAGAGGGCAAATAAGATTCTTTAGGTTTTTCAATTTGTAATGTTTTACAAGATGATGAAAATATTACAACACATGCTAACGTTAATAATCGGGATGTTTTTTTCACTTTCAAGTTAATTTAAATTAGTAAACTTTTTTTCGAGACAAAATTAACGATATTTGTTCAAAAAAAATATAAATTCCTGATGATTATTATTATTTTTTTTCAAAGTATTAGAAATTTCCATTATCTTTACATTTACAATTTGTAGCATATAGATGCAAAAGTATGTATTTTACATGTTAAAACTAGATATTAAGTAATTTTCTGAGAATGAAATTAAAAATTATCGAACAAATGCAATAGAATAATTGTAGTATTATTGTATTGAATTAATTGTAAATTTAAAATAGATTTAAAAATAAATTCAATTTAAAAACAAAAATGATATTTAATTTATTAACAACTATTTATGAATTCAACTATAGCAATTATCTCAGATGATATTTTATTTTGGAATTTATTTATTCCTTTACTAGATAGAAAAGCACCTGATTTGAAAATAAATGTTTGCAGAAATTATCAGGAGATTAACTACGTGGCAGATCAAAATAATTTCAGTTTAATAATTATTGATGGAGGTATTAAAAATCTCTCAAGTATAGAAATAATACAATATATACGATCATCGAAGCGAATTCTTTCACCAGTTTGGTTTTTCCCCGAAATTAAGTCAGATGCATATTTACACAAGTCAATGTTAATTGGAGTAAATAGAATTATTAGCAAACCATTTGATCCATATGTGGTTGTAGATGAAATTATCTCTTTACTGTCTTTAAAATAAAAAATTATTATCCTATGAAATATAAAATAACACTCTTTCTATTCTTAATTTTAGTAATTTTTTCCCAAACTACAGCTCAAACAAATACTGATTCAATTTTCAATAATGCAGTAAATCTGGGTAAAAATCAACAGTACAATTCAGCGATACGAGAAGCTCAAAATGCTTCGAATACAGATAAAAATCGAGGCGATATACTCGTTTTTATTGCTAATGTTTACTCTTGGCAAGAAAAGAATGACTCAGCATTGATTTTTATAGATAAAGCTCAACAATTGAATTACAAAGGAGATGATTTTTACGATTCATGGACAAATATTTTATTGAGATCTAAAAAGTACGATGAGCTTCTGCAAAGTTGTGACGAAGCCGAAAAGAAAAATTATTCTAATGTGGAAGATTTACTTCGCAAACGAATGATTGCTTATTCTTTGTTGAAACAATACGATAAAGGGATTGAATTAGTAGAAGCTCCTGAAAATAAAAAGTTCCTTGTTTTAAAGCCAATTGATGATCTGTACACCAGTTTATTGATAAAGAAAAATACGAACCTAATTTCTGCCAATTATACACTCGATAGGCTGAGTAATGATTCATCGCTGCAACACTTAGCTTCGTTAGGATATTCCTTTAAAGTAAAAGACCACACTTGGGCATTTCGGGCTAATTATGCGAATAGATTTGGGAAAAATGATGTACAGCTAGAGTCTGACTTTTACCTTATGCTCAGGAACCAGCAGTACATGTATTTTAATTATGGATATGCATTTAATGCTACGCTTTTCCCGCGGAATAGAGTTGGAATTGAATATTATTTTCCACTGCCTGCAAAATTTGAAGCATCAATTGGCGGTCGCTATTTAAATTTCACAAGTTCAGATGTGATTATTTTTACCGGACATTTAGGAAAATACGTGGGGAAAAGTTGGATAGGTCTACGACCGTTCTATGTTTATCAACTTCAAAGTAAAACTTCATCGCTCTCAATAATTGGGAATTACAGACTTTATGGTAAAAATGAATTAGAATATTGGGGACTTGAAGTCGGACTCGGAAATTCTCCCGATGATATTTACTCACTATCTTCAGGTGGCTTTAATCAATTGTTATCATACAGATTAAAACTGGAAAGAAATTTTATGCTTAATAGGGTTTCTGATCTTCATATTGGTTTGGGATATGCAAGAGAAGAATTCGGCACTACTACCAAAACTTTTAGAAATAGATTGACCATTGAACTTGGCTATAAACTACGATTAAGATGAAAATACTTACATTATATTTGCGCTATTGGTCAATAAGGTTGTTTTATATATTATTGGCTAGTTTATTGATTTTTGGCAGTTATTTTTATGCTGTTCCACAAGTGGAACTTGGTAGTTATATAATTGTAAACCCGTTGTATACTAATGTAGAAAACTTATCACCTTGGCTTTACGATGTTAATTATTTTATATTTATATTTGTTGTTGCCATAGCGGTTATCGCATTTTTAATTGTTTATTACAATATTGATAAAAAAAGAAAGGATACATCGGATAAAAAATTCATGAATATATTTGTGAAAAGGTTTTTTGATTATTTGTTTTCGAAAGATGAATTAAGTGAAGATGAAGAAAAAAAAATGATAAAAGAATTAAAAAAGTATTTAAGTTCTGATCACTCAAAAAAAATATTAATTAATACTATTGTAGATGTACATTCTCAAACTAAAGGAATTGTAGAAAATAGAACTTTTCAATTTTTAGAAGCACTAAAATACGAAAAATTCATCAAAGCATATCTTCATTCTCCGTATTCTGTACATAAATTATTTGCTTTAAAAGTGATTTCAGAATTTAAATTAGAAGGTTATGACAATTATATACTAAAGTTGACTAAACGTAAAAATAATGTTTTACATGCTGAAGCTATTATCACTTTGTTGAAGCTTAAAGTTTATAATAATTTGCTGTTTTTGAATGAATTGGAATTTAAATTGACATTGTGGGATATTAATTTGATAGTAAAAACGATACAAGATATTGACAAAAAAGATATAAATTTTTCAACTTTAATAAAGTCATATATTCCGGAAATTTCGGCATTAGGCTTAATTTTGACAAGACTTCACAATCGAATTGAATTAAAGAACGATGTTATTTTGAGAATTGGAAATTCCAATACATTAGTAAACGAAGAAGCCTTTTTTACATTTATTTCATTTGCGAACAAACAATCAGACTTCGATTATCTAATAGAAAAATTTAATACTGCAACACATAAAGCACAATTAATGATTATCAAATCACTAGCAATATGTCCGGATACTGTTAAATCAATTGAATTTCTGAATTGGATTGTCGAAAATAAACCATTCACCCACAAAACTGAAGCCATTAGACAACTCTTGGAACTGGACTTAAGTTCAATAAATCGGTTTAAACAATCCGATGATAAACTGGTACGAGAGTCATGCTTACAAGTTTTAGACATTAACTTATAAAACGCTTTATTTATGTATCAAATTCAATGGATTGACGTCCTGAACAGTGTTTTTTTCGCATATGCATGCATTTTGTTTGCTATGTATCTATTTAATGCAATTTTATCAATTTTAGAATTAAGAAGTTATTCTAACAAAAATGAATATGTTAATTATAAATCTATGTTAGCTTTTGAAAAATTGCCAACTATATCAATTATTGCTCCAGCTTACAACGAAGAAAAAACTATTATTGAAAATATAAAATGTTTAATTTCATTACAATATCAAAATTTTGAAATAATAATTGTAAATGACGGTAGTAATGATAATACTTTGTTAAAGGTTATTGAACATTTTGATTTAGTTAAAGTTAGCAGAGCATTTAAATTAGAATTAGATTGTGCGCCAATAAAATCAATTTACCAATCGAAGAATCCTGCTTACAATCATCTTGTGCTAATTGATAAGGAAAATGGTGGTAAAGCCGATGCGTTAAATGCAGGAATTAATGTTTCCCAAAACGATCTATTTCTTGCTATTGATGTTGATTGTATTTTAGAGTCGGATGCGCTTCTAAAAATGGTTAAACCATTTATTGATAATAACAAACACGTAGTGATAGCTTCAGGTGGTGTTGTTCGAATTGCCAATTCGTCGGAAGTAACGAATGGTAGAATTTCAAAAGTAAATTATCCAAAGAATTTTTGGGCAAAATTTCAGGTTCTGGAATATTTTAGAGCATTTACATTAGGGCGAATGGCATGGAGTAAATTAAATGGATTGTTAATTATATCAGGTGCTTTCGGTCTTTTTGATAAAAAAAGAGTTATCAGAGTTGGAGGTTATGATAAAAATAGTATTGGTGAAGATCTAGAATTAGTAGTCAGACTTAGAAGGTATATGCATGAAGTTGAGAAACGAAAATATAGAGTTGCATTTATTCCTGATCCTCTTTGTTGGACTGAAGTTCCAGAATCATATAAAGTGCTATCGCGTCAAAGAAATAGATGGACTAGGGGTGCAATCGATACAATTTTAAAACATAAAAAAATGTTTTTAAATCCAAAGTACGGACGTGTTGGAATGATAAGTTTTCCCTATTGGGTAGTATTTGAATGGTTGGCACCTCTAATTCAAATCATAGGACTAATTTACTTGTTTTTAACAGTAATTTTCGGATTATTGAATTTACATGTATTCATAACTTTGTTGTTGTTCGTTTTTAGCTTTTCAGTAATGTATTCATTATTTGCAATTTTTTTCGAAGCCTATACTTATCACAAATACAAAGGTGTGAGTTATATGTCTCAGGCAGTTTTATTTATATTTCTCGAAATGTTTATTTATCAACCATTAAATATGGTTTTCTCATTATCAGGTCATTTCGATTTCTATTTTAAAAAGAATAAAAAAAATTGGGGAGAGATGACACGGACCGGTTTTACTAAAGAAAAATAAATATAAATTTCAAATAGCAGATTATGAGTTCATTAGAAAGTAAAAACGATAATCAATCATGGAACAATAGTTACATGTTGAACATTCCAATGATTGACAAACAGCATATGAGATTTTTCAAGCTTTTTGATATGTTGATGGCATTAAATAAAGAAGTTGATAAGGACTTTCAAATTCAGGAGGTTCTTGAAGAATTGGAAAAATACACTCATGTACATTTTAATACCGAAGAGGCTTTAATGCGCAAAGCAAACGTCCCGGATTATGACTTACATGTAATTCAACATCAATTGTTTATTCAAAAAATTGAAGAGTTTAAAGTTGCATTTAGTTATAAAAACAGTTTGCTGCTTGAGCAAATGGTAGCTTTTATGAGAAAATGGTTCTTAATTCATATTTCTGAAATTGACGCAAAATATGTAGAACCTGTACAAAAGTATTTGGTTGAAAAAGCTATGGAGCAAGAATAAAAAAAAGCCAGTTGGAAATTTCTCAACTGGCTTTTTTTACTGATTATTTGAGTAAAGCAAAATCTATCACTTCCATAATGTCGTTTACATAGTGAAATGTTAATCCTTTCAGATAGATAGGTTTTATTTCTTCAATGTCTTTTTTATTTGCTGCACTAAGAATAATATCTGTTATTCCGGCACGCTTGGCAGCAAGGATTTTCTCTTTAATCCCACCAACCGGCAATACTTTTCCCCGTAAGGTAATTTCCCCTGTCATTGCAAGATTTTTCCTTACCTTTCGCTTAGTAAATGCCGAAACTAAAGCAGTTGTCATTGTTATTCCAGCTGAAGGACCATCTTTTGGTATTGCTCCTTCAGGCACATGGATATGTACATTCCATTCTTCGAAAAGCTGACTGTCTATATTCAGTTTGTCAGCATGCGCTTTAATATATTCAAGTGCCAGCATGGCAGATTCTTTCATTACATCTCCTAGATTACCTGTAAGAGTCAATTTTGGCGATTTGCTTTTACTCAAGCTGGATTCAATAAATAAAATCTCACCACCAACTTGTGTCCATGCCAAACCTGTAACTACACCCGGATACTCATTCCCCTGATAAATATCAGAACTGTACCTTGGCGCGCCAAGGTATGTTTTTAAATCTTCTTCGTTTAATTCAATATTGTACTTTTCATCCGTAGCCACATGTTTTGCAACTTTACGCATCAATGCAGCTATTCGTCGACTTAACTCTCTAACCCCGGATTCTCTTGTATATGAACTAATAAGTTTGCTGAGAATCGGTTTTTTCAAAACTAAATCTGATTCTTTCAAACCATGATTTTCTAATTCTTTGGAAATTAAATGATTTTTTGCAATTTCAATTTTTTCTTCCTGTGTATATCCGCTTACTTCGATTAATTCCATTCTGTCCAGCAATGCGCGTGGAATAGTACTTAAATTATTGGCAGTTGCTACAAAAAGTACTTTGGATAAATCAAAATCTACATCCAGATAATTATCATGAAATGCAGTATTTTGTTCAGGGTCAAGTACTTCTAGGAGGGCTGACGAAGGGTCACCTTTGTAATCGGCAGTAATTTTATCAATTTCATCGAGTACAAAAACAGGATTCGCCGATTCGGCTTTTTGAATATTTTGCATTATTCTTCCTGGTAATGCACCAATGTAGGTTCGACGATGTCCACGTATTTCTGCTTCGTCATGTAATCCGCCCAATGAAATACGAACATATTTTCTGTTCAATGCAGTTGCAATTGATTTTCCAAGTGATGTTTTTCCAACTCCAGGAGGGCCATATAAACATATAATTGGCGATTTCATGTCGCCTTTTAACTTGAGTACAGCCAAATGTTCCAGTATTCTATCTTTCACCGTATCCATGCCAAAATGATCTTTGTTCAATACTTTTTGTGCATGTTTCAGGTTAAAGTTATCTTTGGTAAATTCGTTCCACGGTAATTCAAGCATATTTTCTATATAATTGAGCTGTGTAGAATAATCGGGTGAGTGTTGGCTCATACGTTCTAGTTTCTTCAATTCTTTTTCAAAAACTTTTGCTGTTGCTTCGCCCCATTTCTTTTTCTTGGCTCGATCTTTAAAATCTGCTGCATCTTGTTCTGGTGAGCCACCTCCCAATTCATTCTGAATGGTTTTCATCTGTTGTTGCAGATAATATTCCCGTTGTTGTTGATCAATTCCTTCTTTGGCTTTGTTCTGAATCGTCATTTTTATTTCGAGCAATTGCGATTCTTTGTTGAGTAAATCCAACAACTGATAACCACGTTCCATGATATCATCTATTTCCAATAAGCGTTGTTTCTCTTTGACGTTTAGGCCAAAATTAACACAAACATAGTTGATCAGAAAAACGGGATTTTCAATATTCCGAATAGCAAATGCCATTTCGGGTGACATGGCGCCTGAGTCGTTTATAATGTTAATAGCCAAGTCCTTTATAGAAGAAACTAATGCGACAAAAAGTCCATCTGCTGCTTCGGGTAGCACATCTTCTACTAAAGTTACTTTGGCTTTCATAAATGGTTTGTTCGAGTCTAATTCTCCTAATTGAAAACGACGTTTACCTTCCAAAATAACGGTTGTTGAATTATCAGGCATTTCAAGTATTCTAACTACCTGAGCAACTGTTCCCATTGAATATAATTGGTCAATAGTTGGATCGTCCAACTTTTTGTCGATTTGCGAACAAACACCTATCAATAAATCATTTTCGTTGGCTGAACGCACCAATTTTAATGATTTGGATCTGGCAACGGAAACCGGCAGTAAAACGCCAGGATAGAGTACCATGTTTCGTAAGGGAAGAATAGGAATAATATCGCCGGAATTCATATTCAAATCGGACGATCGTTCATCGAGTGATATAATGGGAAACATATCGGACGAACCCAACATTTCATCTGAAAATAAATTATCAAAAGGATTGTTCATTGTTTGTATTTTATTTATTGCTGCCATAATGGCATATATTCAAATCTGGAATTAAATCTGAAGTCACTTTAAAAATCTCCTTGCTTGATTATTAGTAGCTTAGAAATTTTTTAAATTGTTTCATGTTTATTAATTCAATTGCTGTGCCAAAAAAAGATAGCTGTCATTTATGTTAATTATATTAGGATTTTTCAATTATTGAATTTCAAAATATTTTATTTCTTTTTTACTAATTCTGTTTTTATACAAAAGTAATTATTAAAACGATTTTATGAGCAAAAATCAACAGTATTAGCAATAGATTATTTATTTGTAGGTGTCAATTTGGTTTTATATCCGATGTGAATTTTGTGAAAAAATTTCATAGAAGATAAAATGAATTCTTTACTTTTGACTAAGATTATATAAATACAAAACGGACTCACCTATAACAGGCAAGTCCGTCTCTTCTTTGTTTTAACCCTCTTTATGGGTCTGGGGTTGTTTTATTCCTCCAACAATATTTCCATAATAGTCACCGCAGCTTTTGCAACCGGACTGCCAGGGCCAAAGATGGCTGCAACACCAGCTTTGTAAAGAAAATCGTAATCTTGTGCCGGAATAACTCCGCCAGCAATTACAACGATATCTTCACGGCCCATTGCTTTCAATTCAGCAATAACTTGTGGAACCAATGTTTTGTGACCAGCTGCCAATGAAGAGATACCCATGATATGAACATCGTTTTCTACAGCTTGTTTTGCTGCTTCGGCAGGAGTCTGGAACAATGGTCCCATGTCCACGTCGAAACCACAGTCGGCATAACCGGTAGCAACAACTTTTGCACCACGGTCGTGACCATCCTGACCCATTTTAGCGATCATGATACGCGGACGACGACCTTCTTTTTTAGCAAATTTTTCTGTCAACTCACATGCTTTCATGAAAGTTGCATCGTTTTTAGTTTCTGATGAATACACGCCTGAAATTGTTCTAATGGTTGCTTTATAACGACCTGCAACTGCTTCGCAGGCATCGGATATTTCGCCCAGAGAAGCTCTCAAACGAGCTGCTTCAATAGCCAATTCGAGTAAGTTGCCGTTTCCGGATTTAGCACATTCGGTAATGGCAGCTAATGCTTTTTGAACATCAGCTTCGTTGCGATTAGCTCGTAATTGTTTCAACCGTTCAATTTGTTGAATACGCACCGCAGTATTGTCTACTTCCAAAATATCTATGGGAGCTTCTTTTTCCAAACGGTATTGATTTACACCAACAATTACCTGACTTCCAGAATCAATAC
The DNA here is from genome assembly GCA_010365115.1 of Paludibacter sp. Classification (GTDB taxonomy): domain Bacteria; phylum Bacteroidota; class Bacteroidia; order Bacteroidales; family Paludibacteraceae; genus Paludibacter. The sequence goes on along the minus strand of JAAFGX010000037.1, from coordinate 20,483 downwards.
GTGCTTGTGTGCGAGCCGAAGCTTCTTCAATACGCATTTTTGGAACACCGGTTTCGATAGCCGCAGCCATACCACCCAATTTTTCTACTTCTTCAATTAATGCCCATGCTTTTTCAGCCAATTCGTTGGTCAATGATTCAACATAATATGAACCAGCCCAAGGGTCAACCTCACGGCAAATGTCCGTTTCCTGTTGGATATAGATTTGAGTATTACGGGCAATACGAGCCGAGAATTCTGTAGGCAATGCAATAGCTTCGTCCAATGCATTGGTGTGAAGCGATTGAGTGTGACCCAATGCTGCTGCCATAGCTTCAACGCATGTACGGCCAATATTGTTGAATGGATCTTGTTCAGTTAACGACCAACCCGAAGTTTGCGAGTGTGTACGCAATGCCAGTGATTTTGGGTTTTTAGGGTTAAATTGTTTTACGATTTTTGCCCACAACATACGTGCTGCACGCATTTTGGCAATTTCCATAAAGTGATTCATACCAATAGCCCAGAAGAATGACAAACGTGGAGCGAACGAGTCGATATCCATACCTGCATTAACTCCTGCACGAAGATACTCAAGTCCATCAGCCAAGGTGTAAGCCAATTCGATATCCGCAGTTGCACCAGCCTCTTGCATGTGGTAACCCGAAATAGAAATCGAGTTGAACTTAGGCATTTTTTGAGAAGTAAATTCGAAGATATCAGCAATAATCTTCATCGAGAATTTTGGCGGATAAATATAAGTGTTACGCACCATGAATTCCTTCAAAATATCGTTTTGGATAGTTCCTGCCATTTCTTCCAGTTTAGCACCTTGCTCTAAACCTGCATTGATATAAAATGCAAGGATAGGAAGTACAGCACCGTTCATGGTCATAGAAACCGACATTTTATTCAATGGAATTCCATCAAACAAAACTTTCATATCTTCCACCGAGCAAATAGACACACCTGCTTTACCTACATCACCAACCACACGTTCGTGATCAGCATCGTAGCCACGGTGAGTTGGTAAGTCGAAAGCAACTGACAAACCTTTTTGTCCTGCTGCAAGATTACGAAGATAGAATGCATTTGATTCTTCAGCGGTTGAAAAACCTGCATACTGACGGATGGTCCATGGCTGCATGGCGTACATTACGCTGTATGGTCCACGCAAATAAGGTGGAAGTCCGGCAGCATAATTCAAATGTTCCATTCCTTCCAAATCGTCTTTGGTATAAAATGGCTTTACGGGAATCAACTCAGGAGTTAGCCATGTGCTTTCGGTCTGAGGAGCAACTTGATTAGTTGCTATATTTTTAATATCTATATTTTTAAAATCTGGTTTCATTTTTTTAGATTTTAGAACCAAGAACCAAGAATCAAGACAATTACTATTGTCTCTGACTTTTAGTCTTAATCCAATTTGTTTTTAAACCCAATTATCATTTTTTGTAACTCGTTGATTTTATTTTGAGTTGAAATAGAAACTACTGACTCAAGATAATTTAGTTTTGTGGCTAAAATAAGTTGTGTTTCTAACTCAAACAAAGAACCGATTGACATTTCCAAAAAACGAGAAAAATCTTTATTGCTCGATTTTGCAGAACCTTCGGCAATATTTGAAGGTATTGAAACTGCTGATCGCTGCATTTGAGAAATCAGGCAAAACCTTTCGATATTTGGGAATGAATTTGTAAGCAAATAAATCTCACTTGCCAAATCCATTGATCTTGTCCAAATATCTAATTTCTTAAAGTTATGCATCTCTTTTCTTGTCTTGACTCTTGGTTCTTGACTCTTGGTTCTTAAACCAATTTTGCATTAAACGCTTTCAACATATCAAGCACATTGGTTTTCACATTTACAAAATGTTCAATTCCAATAGCTTTCAAATCGTCGGTACAAGCAGGCGCTCCGGCAACTACAAATTGTGCTTTTCCTTTAGCTAATGCATAAGCAGCAGGAGCTAGTTCAGCATATTCGTCGTCGCTTGAACAGATAACAATAATATCGGCATTTGCTTCCAAAGCTGCTTTTACACCTTCTTCAACAGTATTGAAACCTAAGTTATCAACTACCTCATAACCTGCACAAGCAAAGAAATTACAAGAAAACTGTGCACGAGCCAAACGCATAGCCAAGTTTCCGATTGTCAACATAAACGCTTTTGGACGTTTAGCTGCTGCTTCGGTGGCAAAGCGCAACGCTTCAAATTCGGCGGCGGCACGAACCGGAATTAACTTTTCAGTTCCTGAGTGCGAGCAACCGCAATCGGCAGATTCAACTATCTGTACTTTTTCAGCACCAATTTCGTTGAAATTTGGGAATTGATTGGTTCCTAATAAAATTTCGCGACGGCTTGAAACAGCTTTTAAGCGGTTAGTTGCAGTAGCTTTGATGGTTTGTTGAACAGAACCAGAAGTGATAGCAGCAAAGAATCCACCTTGTTCTTCAACTTCTAAGAACAATTTCCAGGCTTGAGCAGCTATTTCATTTGTCAATGTTTCAACATAGTATGAACCGGCAGCCGGATCAGAAACTTTATCGAAATGACATTCTTCTTTCAATAATAATTGTTGGTTACGGGCGATACGTTCCGAGAACTCGTCGGTAGGTTTGTAGATTGAATCGTAACCCAACACGGTAAGCGAGTTAACGCCTCCGATAGTTGCACTCATAGCTTCGGTTTGGGTTCGAAGCATATTTACGTTAGCATCTAAAATTGTTTTGTTGAAAGTACTGGTTTCGGCATGAATGCGCATTTTTGCTGCACATTTGCAAATTCCATTTTCGGTACTTTTGCAATCATCTTTTCTACAAGCTGGTTGGTAAGCGTCTACAATCATCGCCCACAACATGCGTGCGGCTCGGAATTTGGCAATTTCCATAAAGTAGTTCCCACCAACACCGTAAGTGAATTTAATTTTTTTTGCTGCCAATGAAGTATCAACTCCGGCTTCCACCATCATCGAAAGATATTCATTTCCCCAAGCCAATGAATAACCCAATTCTTGTGCAATAAAGGCACCGGCATTACTCAATACAGTTGCATTTACACCAATTACACGGTAAAAAGGTAATCCGATTGAAGCTTCAATAGTTGCTTTTGCTTTCGCAACAATTTCTTCTTTTGTCAACTCTTTTCCGGACTGTAACATGCGTTTCATTGGGTCAAAGTTGATAGAACCGTGCAATTTAGATACATCAGCGTTTTGCGATTTGAAATAAGCGGTAAGAATGGTTGCCAATTCGGCAGCAGAACTTACACAAATTCCAAAATTCAATTCACATGATTCGGCGACAATACCTTTTAGTAAAGTAGCAATGAAATCGGCGCTTAAATCAGCTTTTTTCAATTTGAACCCAACCGACGTTGCACCTTTGCAAAGAATGTCCAACGCTTTTGCGTTTGCATCTTTAGCATTTACTACATCAATGTCTTGACGCACCAACCACTCATTTCCCGGTTTTGTGCCGCGAATGAAAGGAAATACACCCGGAGCCGAATCTTTTGTTTTGAGGTTTGCAATATCCTCTGCACGATAGAAAGGCATCACATTGAAGCCTTCATTGGTTTTCCAAACGAGCTTTTTGTTGAAGTCAGCTCCCTTGAGATCGGCTGTAACTTTGTCCATCCATTGCTGTGTGCTAACAGACGGAAATTCAGCCAATAAATTCATTTTTTTTTCTGCCATAATATATAATGTTTTCGAAATTTCTAAGCGGGTACAAAATTACTACTTTATGTTGATTTACAAGAATTTTTTGCTAATGAATTAAAGAAAAAAAGCGGTAATTGTAGTTCTAAACATTTCAGTGCTTTGTTTTGTTAATGGGTTGATTGTTATATTGAACTTATGTATTTTGATGTTTTATATTTTAAGAAATTAAAAATGAAAAAACTCCAACAAGAACAATTTCTACCAATCAGCCTCGACGAAGCCTGGCAGTTTTTTGCTACTCCCAAAAACCTAAACGAAGTAACACCTAAAGATATGGTTTTTGAAATTATATCGGAGCTGCCCGACACTATGTACGCTGGTTTGATTATTAATTACCGTTTGAACCCTGTACTCAACATCCCAATAAATTGGTGCACAGAAATAACCCATGTCAAAGAAATGGAGTATTTTGTTGACGAACAACGCAAAGGTCCATACAAAATATGGCATCACGAACACCACTTTAAGGCTGTTGATGGAGGTGTTCTTATGACAGATTTGCTACATTACGATATTGGAAAATCAATATTTGGATGGATTGCAGGAGAACTTTTCGTCAACAAAAGAGTAAAAACAATTTTCAATTACAGATATAAAACATTAGAAACCTATTTTAAAAAATAACGTATGAAATCATTAATTGTAAAGATTATTATTTGCGCCTCACTTTGTGTTGCACTTGGCACCGCAAGTGGATTCAGTACTATCGATTCCATTACCAATTGGTATCAGTTTTTAAATAAACCCACTTTCAATCCGCCTAATTGGATCTTTGGTCCGGTTTGGACGTTGCTCTACTTGTTAATGGGAATTGCAGTTGCACTTATTTGGCATACACCTCATCCGGATAAAAAAAGAGCGTTGCAATTATTTGTTGCTCAGTTTGTTTTGAACTTAGCATGGTCATACATTTTTTTTAATCTTCATGAGTTAGGACTTGCATTTGTCGAAATTATAACTTTACTAATTGTGATTATTTTCACAATTGTTGCATTTTATAAAATTAATCGAAAAGCAGCATTCCTTATGATTCCATATCTATGCTGGGTATCCTTTGCTTCTGTATTGAACTTTAGTATTTGGTTTCTAAATAGAGGATAGACGTTAAGTCTTTTGTTTTTATTTTAAAACAAAGTTAGTTTATTTACAAATCAGTATTACATCTGGCTTATATAATTTACTGATTCAAAGTTTGTTAAATCCTCGAAAACCAAAAGCCCTACTAACTCAAATTTGAGTTTGTAGGGCTTTTGGTTTGTTTGAGAAAAAGTTTAATTGTTCTGATATTGATTTTATATTCTCTGCTATTTTTTCTTTATACCCATAAATACAAATTCAACGATGCTATTTTTATTTTTCTCAAAGTCAGAACTAATATTTTGTCTTATATAAGGAACTTCCATTCCTTTTATTGCATAAAAAATAATAATTGATGATAAATCCAAATCCATTCTTTTAAAAATACTTTTTTCGATGCCTTCTGCGATTATTGAACGTATTAAGGCAATCTCTTTCATATCAATTTTTCTACGTTTACGTTCTACTTCATATATATCGTGAAAAAAGTCGGCTCGCAATGAGCCGTTTCTGCTAACAACATCTTTTACCGCATCCAAATGCGTGAGAATGTGGTTTGTGAGTTTTACATCAGGTTCTGCTTTTTGAGAAGAAACTATTTTGAGTTTTTCGAGTATTGAGTCTAATTCTTTGTCAATTACTGCTCTGTAAATGTCTTCTTTGTTGTTAAAATAGGTGTACAAAGTACGACGACCTTTTTGAGAAGCTTCGGCAATGTCATTCATAGTTACTTCCTTTTTGCCTTTGTCAGCAAAAAGTTGACGAGCAACCTCAATAAGCATTTTTTTAGTATTAGACATTTTTTTAGCCATTAAGAATCAGTTATTTGTTGATTTTGCAAATATATAAAAAATATTTAGAATTTCACAATTGAAATTGTTATGAAAATATTTTTTTATTTAGATAATTACTTGTTATCTAACCAAAAGAAAATAATTATTGATATGTTTTTCCAAAATAACTTTCAGTGCCGATAGCTATCGGTATAGCCTTGTAACCCGTAACTAAATTCTTGTAACTTCTTAAATATTATTTGGTATCGGTTTCTTGTTAATACTGCCTACTTTTGACAGTAACCGAACTCCCCAAACAATTATAATTGCTAATATAAATCGAGGTGCAATCATCCAACCGGCAGGAACTCCAATAGCCACAAACAATAAAGTGTCTTCTAATAATGAGTGATTTATTGCTATATGATAATTTAATAAGTTGGCATTGTATGGCGATATTTCCTTAAGTTCTACTTGCTCAATCATCACTGCTGAACCGTATGTCAAACCTAAAGTTTGAGCAACAAACCATAGAAATGAGCTATCAGCTGATAAACCAAAGAATCGCATAAATGGAGCAAAAATTTTAGAAATAATATCAAGGATCTTAAATTCTTTTAATATGTTTTGCAAAATCATTAAACCAGTGATAATTAATATAATTTTTAGAGATAAGCCACCCGCACCAATAATCCACGATTTAAGCATGTCGGTAAAAGTACTATACACTATATTTTCCTGAACAACATGACTTGATCCAATTTGCTCAGGCAAAATTAAATTTAACAAATAAGCAGCTACAAATGAAGTAATCAATCGAAGCGAAAACATAACTAATGCTGAAGAACCAGTTTTTTTTTGAATTGCCGTTTCGATAATCATGTTGTGGGTAATCAAGCACATAACTGCAAGAATTGTGATTTCCCGCATATCGAGTGGGAGGGTTGCAATAATGGCTATCGGTGCATAAAGCGAGAGAAAAATACTTGAAATAAATACAATGGCTGATTCCCCAGGAAGTCCGATTAATGAAAAGGCAGGAGTTAAATATGAAGCTATTTGTGCAATTACACCTAAATATTGTAAAACACTTACAGCAAAACTTATAGGAAGTATGATTTTTAAAAGCCACCAAATGGTTTTTCCAGCTGTTGGAAATGCATTCAATGTGCAGCTATATAATCTTTTGTAAGTAGTTTTCATTTGCTAAATGTATAAAACAAGAAAGGTTGTCTCACGACAACCCAGTCTTTTAATTAACCTTAAATCTAATACCATGAAAAACACAGTGCAAAAGTAAAGCTAAAATTTATGTTGTACAACATGTTTACTGTATTTCGAGTATAATTAACTTTATTTAAGCTCGTTTGTGTATAATATTAAATTAAGAGTTGTTCTTTTTTTTATTAATCAAAATAAATGTTCTATTTTGATCGAATCCAGCTTTGCGAACGTCCAATCCAACCATTTTTGTCGAGAGAACCGCGAACGCTCAATTTCTCATCAGATTCCGATTCAAGACTTATGTTGCATTTATATATTTTACCATTGTTGGGATCCAAAATAGTTCCTCCGGTTAATTTTCCATCGCTTTCTACCATATTATTGATAATCATCATCCCCAAAATAGGTTTACCCTTATTAGCTCCTTCGCATTCAGTGCAAATTTTTTCAGGTTCTTTGAATAGTTTTTCTATTTTACCAAAATACTTACCATTTGTAGCTTTAAAGATATAAACAATTGATTTTGCACTACCATCCTTATCGTCGATGGTTTTCCATTTTCCAACAATTTTGTCAACCTGGGCAGAACCACATAAGCTAAATGTCATTAACAGAGCAAAAGATAAAAATGTTTTTTTCATGATTTAATTGATTTTAATTTCTTACAAAGATATTAATTACTAACTCATTTGCAACAAGATTAAGCAGAAAATTGTTTTCTGAGGTTTGAAGTTTTTTTTGCATTACATCTTAATCCAATTTTATTGGAAAATATCGTATGTAGAGTATTTATGTTTATCTTAATTAAAAAAAACATGAACAATTATTGTATATTATTGTTTAAAGCCTTAGTTATGTCAAACTAAGAATAATGGAAAAATTTATAATTAGGTCTAATATGTATTAAAATAGTGCATTTTATATTCATTTTATTTTGAATTGAAAGAATAATAATAAAAAAAATATCACTTTGTATTTGTTCGTATCAAAAAATGAATTATCTTTGCACCGAAATTAAAAAAGAACAATGAACAAGAATTACTTACATATTCTCCTACTCGGTATTATTATTCTCTTGCAGAACAAGTAGAAGTGAGTTTGGTGTGTATGTAATTGTACAATAGAAATATATAAAACCTTTCTCACTACGGTGCGGAAGGTTTTTTTAATGGCCATGCCTGTCCCTATCCCCCTGAAGAGGGAATAAGAGAAAAAGAAAGAAAAGAATTATAATAAAAATAAAAAAGCCGAAACCCCTCGGTTCCCCCTTTAGGGGTTAGGGGGCTACATTATGGACAGATTATTTGTTTTCGACACTACATTGCGCGATGGTGAACAAGTTCCCGGTTGTCAGTTGAATACTGTAGAAAAAATTCAAGTGGCCAAAGCATTGGAGACTTTGGGTGTGGATGTAATTGAGGCTGGATTCCCAATTTCAAGTCCGGGCGATTTTAAATCGGTAGTTGAAATTTCTAAAGCAGTAACATGGCCTACAATTTGTGCGTTGACCCGTGGTGTGCAAAAAGATATTGATGTAGCTGCTGAAGCTCTACAGTATGCTAAAAATAAGAGAATTCACACTGGAATTGGAACTTCTGAGTTTCATATCAAATACAAATTTAATTCTAATCAAGAAGAAATTCTCGAACGTGCAATTGCAGCAGTAAAATATGCAAAAAAGTATGTTGAAGATGTAGAATTTTATTGTGAAGATGCTGGTCGTACTGATAATGTGTATTTAGCACGTGTGGTGGAAGCAGTTATTAAAGCAGGAGCTACAGTAGTTAATATACCCGATACAACCGGATATTGCTTGCCATGGGAATTTGGTGAAAAGATTAAATTCTTGATGGATAATGTGAAAGGTGTGCATAATGCCATTATTTCTACACATTGTCACAACGATTTGGGAATGGCAACTGCTAATACCATTTCGGGAGTGCTGAATGGTGCCCGACAAGTGGAAGTTACCATGAACGGCATTGGCGAACGTGCCGGAAATACTTCATTGGAAGAAATTGCCATGATTTTGAAATGTCACAAAAATTTGAACATTGAAACTCAAATCAATACTCAAAAAATATATTCAACGAGCCGTTTAGTTTCTAGTTTAATGAATATGCCCGTACAAGCCAATAAAGCAATTGTTGGTCGTAACGCATTTGCGCATTCATCTGGAATTCATCAAGATGGCGTGTTGAAAAATCGTGAGAGTTACGAAATTATGGATCCAACTGATGTGGGAATTGATAAAAACTCCATTGTACTTACTGCCCGTAGTGGACGTGCAGCATTGAAACATAGGTTAAGTATTTTGGGTGTGGATGTTGAAGGCGAACAATTAGATAAAATTTATGAAGAATTTTTGAAACTTGCCGATAAGAAAAAAGATATCAATGATGACGATGTTTTATTGCTTGCTGGTCAGGAAAGAAATGAAAAACAACGCATTAAACTTGATTACTTGCAAGTTACTTCAGGGGTAGGAGTGAGAGCTGTTGCCAGTATCGGATTAATTATTGCTAATGAAAAATTTGAAGCAGCAGCTTCCGGTAATGGTCCTGTAGATGCAGCCATAAAAGCATTGAAGCAAATTATTAAACGCGAAATGTTGTTGCAGGAATTCACGATTCAAGCTATTAATAGAGGAAGCGATGATGTAGGTAAAGTTCACATGCAAGTGGAACACGCAGGAATCGTCTATTATGGTTTTGGAGCGAATACCGATATTGTAGCAGCATCAGTTGAAGCGTATATCAATGCAATTAATCAGTTTGTGAAATAACAAGTTGGCCCCCTAACCCCCTGAAGGGGGAATATGAAAAAGGATGAATAAGAAAATTTAAAAAAACAAAAAACAATTTACCTTACCCCCGTTATAATCAAGGTAATTCCCCCCTTTAGGGGGTTAGGGGGCATATTTTATGAATAACAAGAATAATAATACGAACTCTCCACTCCCCCTTCAGGGGGTTGGGGGGCAATCCACTCCCCCTTCAGGGGGTTGGGGGGCTGGTTGGGGGGCAAGTACCCTCTTTGATAAAATCTGGGATGCCCATGTGGTATCTGCTGTTGAGAACGGTCCGACTCAATTGTATATCGACCGTCATTTTTGCCACGAAGTTACAAGTCCACAGGCATTCAACGGACTTCGTGCTCGTGGTTTGAAAGTGTTTCGTCCTGAAAAAACGACGATGACTGCCGACCATAACACACCTACTATTGATCAGGATCAACCGGTTAAAGATCCGATTTCTCGTCATCAGTTGGATACATTTGCACAAAATGCTGCATATTTCAATATGCCATTGTATTATCCGTTGGGACACATCAAAAATGGTGTTGTTCATATCATTGGTCCTGAAAATGGTTTTACTCAACCGGGTATGACTATTGTTTGTGGCGATAGTCATACTTCTACACACGGTGCTTTTGGAGCTATAGCTTTCGGCATTGGAACAAGTGAGGTGGAAATGGTATTGGCAACTCAGTGTGTGCTGCAAACACGTCCGAAAACAATGCGTATTACCTTCAATGGTAAATTGAACGAAGGCGTTTCCGCTAAAGATTTAGCACTTTACATGATTTCGAAATTGACAACAGGCGGTGCCACTGGTTATTTTGTGGAATATGCCGGCGAAGCCATTCGTAATTTGTCGATGGAAGAGCGCATGACCGTTTGTAATTTGAGTATCGAAATGGGTGCTCGTGGAGGAATGATTGCACCCGATGAAGCCACTTTCGATTATGTAAACGGGCGTGAATTTGCTCCAAAAGGAGAAGAGTGGGACAAACAATTGACTTACTGGAAAACCTTGAAAACAGACGAAGGTGCAAGTTTCGATAAAGAACTTGTTTTTGAATCGTCGGATATTCAGCCTATGATTACTTACGGAACAAACCCTGGTATGGGAATGGGCATTACGGAATCAATTCCAACTTTGGATCAAATTGACGAAGCCGGACGAATGTCTTATCAGAAATCCTTGGAATACATGGGTTTCACAGCCGGTGAAAAATTGGAAGGGAAATCAATTGATTATGTTTTTCTTGGAAGTTGTACCAATGGACGTATTGAAGATTTTCGTGTTTTTGCCAATTATGTAAAAGGCAAAAAGAAAGCTGATAACGTTATTGCATGGCTTGTTCCAGGCAGTTGGATGGTGGAAAAACAAATTCGTGAAGAAGGACTTTACGATATTTTAACTGAAGCAGGTTTCTTGCTTCGCCAACCCGGATGTTCGGCATGCTTAGCGATGAACGATGATAAAGTTCCGGCAGGAAAATATGCGGTTTCAACTTCAAATCGTAATTTTGAAGGCCGTCAAGGTCCGGGAGCCCGTACTATATTGGCAGGTCCACTTGTTGCCGCTGCTGCAGCTATCTCAGGTCGCATAACTGACCCAAGATCTTAGAACGCAAATTACGCAAGTTAACGCAAATGATCCATAAATGCACATGCAGGAATTCGAAAGATTAGTTCATCAGGAACTGGTTGATACCATTCTAAAACAGTTTTATCGGGTTTATAACGATTTGGGTTATGGATTTCTCGAAAGAGTTTATCAGAATGCATTGTATTATGCATTGGTAAATGAAGGTTTGAAGTGTGAGATTGAAAAACCGATTAAAGTATATCATGATGGCCATGTTGTGGGTGATTATCGTGCTGATTTATTGGTTGAAGATTGCGTAATTGTTGAACTAAAAGCATGTGAAGAACTTAATACTGCACATAAAGCTCAATTAATAAACTATCTGAAAGCAACTGAAATAGAGGTTGGATATTTACTGAATTTTGGAAAGAAAGCTAAATTTAGTAGGAAAGTTTATTCAAATAATAGAAATTTTCTTAATTAAAAATCAGAATTCAAATTTGCGTTTATTTGCGCAATTTGCGTTCAAACATATAGAAAAATGGAAAAATTTATAAAATTAACTTCAACGGTTGTTCCACTTCCAATCGAAAATGTGGATACTGACCAAATTATACCCGCTCGTTTTTTGAAAGCAACAGATAAGGAAGGTTTTGGAAATAATCTTTTCGCTGATTGGCGTTACAACAAAGATGGTAGCCCTAAAGCGGATTTTGTGTTGAATAATTCCTTGTACAAAGGTTCTATTCTTGTTGCCGGAAAAAATTTCGGTTCGGGTTCAAGCCGCGAACACGCTGCATGGGCAATTGATGGTTACGGATTCAAAGTAGTTGTTTCCAACTTTTTTGCCGATATTTTTCAAAATAATGCTTTGAATAATGGTGTACTTCCTGTGGTTGTATCAACAGAATTTTTGGCGGAAATATTTTCATCCGTAAATAGTAATCCTGCAACTTCCTTGACAATTGATTTGGAAAAGCAGATTATAACAAACAATGAAACCGGAAATTCGGAATCATTTGACATAAATCCATATAAAAAGGAATGTTTAGTAAATGGACTTGACGATATCGACTATTTGCTAAGTAAAAAAGTACAAATTGAAGCGTACGAAAAAGCAAGATAAAAGCCCCCTAAATTAAAAATATCTTTTTTTGAAATAAAAAAATGAGATGAATAAAAACAACACAAAATCCTCTACACCAAATGTCCCTCCATCGGTGGGATTGAGGGGGGCTATTGAAATAATGGATACCACACTTCGCGATGGAGAACAGACATCGGGAGTTTCATTTGCAGCTCAAGAAAAACTGAGCATTGCACGACTATTGTTGGAAGAGTTGCGTGTCGATAGAATTGAAATAGCATCAGCCCGCGTATCAGAAGGGGAATTTGCCTCTGTAAAAAAGGTAGCTCAATGGGCTCGTTCGCGCGGATATATTGATAAAATTGAAGTATTAGGGTTTGTTGATGGTTTTTTATCGCTCGATTGGATAAAAAATGCAGGTTGCACTGTCATTAATTTGTTGTGCAAAGGTTCACTAAAACATTGTACGCATCAGCTCAAAAAAACACCCGAACAACATATAGCTGATATCAAACAGGTATTGAACAATGCCAAAGATATGGGTATTTCGGTGAATGTGTATCTCGAAGATTGGTCCAACGGAATGCGCGAATCGGAAGATTATGTGTATTTTATGGTTGATTCATTGAAAACTGAATCTATCAAACGATTTATGTTGCCCGATACGCTTGGAATTTTAAATCCGGATGAAACCCGTAATTTTTGTGATAAAATGATTGCCCGGTATCCTGATTTGCATTTTGATTTTCATGCTCATAACGATTATGATTTTGCAATTGCAAATGTTTTTGAAGCTATAAAAGCAGGAGTGCAAGGAATCCATGTTACTGTAAATGGATTGGGCGAACGTGCCGGAAATGCACCTTTGTCAAGTGTAATAGCAGTTTTGCACGATCATTTCAAAATGAGAACAGATTTACAGGAGGATAAAATAAATTCAGTAAGTAAAGTTGTTGAAACATATTCGGGTATTAGAATTCCGCATAACAAGCCTGTAATTGGAGAAAATGTTTTCACACAAGTAGCAGGAGTTCACGCTGATGGTGACAACAAAAAAAATCTTTATTACAACGATTTATTGCCCGAACGATTTGGTCGCGAACGGCAATATGCGCTCGGAAAAACATCAGGGAAAGCAAATATCCTGAAAAACCTTCAACAGCTTGGAATAGAGTTGGATGATGAAATGATGCAACGCGTTACTGCTCGTGTCATTGAATTAGGAGATAAAAAAGAAACGGTTTCGTTGGATGAACTACCATATATTGTTTCGGATGTTCTTAAAAATGAGCAAGAAGAGCAGGTTGTGAAGATGTTGAATTATTCATTGTCACTTACATACGGTTTGCGACCAATGGCAACAGTAAAGATGGAAGTAAGAGGTGAAGTGTTTGAGCAATCGGCTTCGGGCGATGGACAATACAATGCTGTTTCGAAAGCAATGTGGAAAATATATAAAAGTCTGAATAAACCCACACCTGAATTGTTGGATTATGTGGTAGTGATACCTCCGGGAGGCAAAACCGATGCGTTAGTACAGACTATAATTACCTGGAGATTCAATGATAAGATTTTTAAAACAAGAGGACTGGATAGTGACCAAACAGTGGCTGCAATCAAGGCAACAGTAAAAATGCTAAATATTATTGATTAAGGCAATTTTCTAAGAATAACTCTTTTCTTGAAATAACAGAACCGCAATTACACCATAAGCTAGAATAGAAATTATAATAACTATTATTTTTTTAACCTTGCTATTTTTACTGTTTTTAGTTATGGAATTTGTAATAAATGCTGTAACAATTGCCATAAAAGCCGCAATTGCAAATAATACGTAGATCATAAAAGTATAGTTTTAAGATTGATACTGCAAATATAAGAAATTTTTTATCACAAGATTCTAAATAATATTAAAAAATTATAAAATATGGATGTAATATCTCAAAAATCAAATTTCGCAAACAGTTCTCAAGAAAATACAAAAGTTTTAAACATTGCAATTTTACCAGGTGATGGTATTGGACCTGAAATTGTTGAACAAGCTTTGAATGTAACAAAAGCAATTTGTAATAAGTTCGGACATGAATTAAAATTCGAATATGCTATTGTTGGTGCTTGTGCAATTGATGCTGTAGGCGAACCCTATCCAAAGGCAACACATGATTTATGCATGAAGTCAGATGCTGTACTTTTTGGAGCTATTGGCGACCCAAAATATGACAATGATCCATCGGCAAAAGTTCGTCCGGAACAGGGCCTGTTGAAAATGCGCAAAGATTTAGGATTGTATGCAAATATTCGCCCCGTTACTACTTTCCCATCATTAATCCATAAATCACCACTTCGTGCAGAACTAATTGATGGAGCCGATTTTATGTGTATTCGTGAATTAACAGGCGGTATGTATTTTGGTCGTCCGCAAGGAAGGGCAGAAGATGGAAATACTGCTTACGATACTTGTGTTTACACTCGAGAGGAAGTGGAACGTATTCTTCATTTGGCTTATAAATATGCCGGACAACGAAATAAAAAAGTAACTATTGTTGATAAAGCCAATGTGTTGGCAACATCACGTCTCTGGCGTCAAATTGGTCAGGAAATTGCACCTCAATATCCTGAAATAGAAACTGAATTTATGTTTGTTGATAACGCAGCTATGCGAATTATCCAATGGCCAAAAAGCTTTGATGTGTTGGTTACAGAGAATTTATTTGGAGATATTTTGACAGATGAAGCTTCGGTTATAACCGGATCTTTGGGAATGTTACCTTCTGCTTCTGTCGGAATTCATACTTCAGTTTTTGAGCCAATCCATGGCTCGTATCCTCAGGCTACAGGTAAAAACATAGCAAATCCTTTGGCGACAATCCTTTCAGCCGCGTTGATGTTCGAATATGCATTTGGAATGATGGAAGAAGGCGCTTTGATACGTGAAGCCGTAACTGCAAGTATGGATGCTAAAATTGTTACTGAAGATATTGCAGATAATGAGAAAGCATATTCTACAACCGATGTTGGAGAGTGGATTGTAAACTATATATCAAAATAATTTTAAAAGTATTTCACAACAAACGGTCATTCAAGTACTTGAATGACCGTTTGTTGTGGAATATATTCACGTAGTGAAAAATGTAAATATGAAGCTAACTTTGAATGAAAGGTTATACCAAATGAATTTCTATTTCAGTCTAAAGTCATCTTTGGTATAATGCCGATCGAGTATTTCAAGATTCCGCTTGCGGAAGGCATATAGTACAATCCCGTTAAACAGGATGTTCCATTAGACGAACTTCCCTGCGGCAGGCAGGGTCGACATTGGACTGAATTATTTCTGCAATCGGTATTAGTTAAAAATAATCACAAGAACTATCAGTACAAATAAATAGCTTGAAAAAATTAAACTAGCTGTTTTAAGCAGTGGTTTGAAAGTTGAAGTTTCCATAATGATTTAATTTACAAGATAAATATTATAAGTTTAATGCAGTTTTATTTTGTTTCATTTCTGCATTGCAAATATACTACTTTGTTCGGTAAAGTATTGATAGGTAGTGTCGTGTGGCGATTTATTTGATTGTGTAGTATTAATTATGACATTTTTTTTAAGATGAAGTAAATAATTACTTTAAACTCCGAAATCATATTTGAAATGATCTTTAACGTGCACTATATAAGGTTGCTGTATTTTAAAGAAAATATGAAAATCTTTATTATAAGATTTAAATCAAATTAATTAAATTTGATATTCTTAAAAGTGCTACAAAAGTAATTTCATTTTATAAAATATCACTTTCATTAAACTCAAATTGATAGAGTAATACAAAAATGAGAAATAATACAATAACAAAGTATAACATATAATGGTAAAAAAATAACACAAAGTAACAATGTAAGTTGTGTAGTAAAATCATTAATTAAACTTTTGACTACAAAACAAGCATATTTATGTATTATATGAATTGAATTTACTACTTCAAATTTAATGCAAAATGTGTTTTACGGCTCAAATTCATTTTCTTACAAGTAATTTTATTGCAGAGAGAACGTTAATTTAGGTTTGTGTGAATGGAAAGAATACTAATTTCAAATTGATACTAATTCTACAAAAGTGAATTCTGAATAATAATGAAGTGTTGATTTTATATCGCAGGGAATTCGATACTGATGGTGGAAAAGATAATTTTTTTAATAAATAGTTCACGAATTAATGGTAGTAAATCGAATAGTTTTTTTTTAAGTTATCTGAAATAATAAATCAAAATGAAATGCTTGATTTAAAATGAAATGAGTTAAATCGGCTAAAATTTAACTCCAATTGCAGTTGTTTTATTTTTTATAAATTGTCAAAATAGCAATGCATTTCTTTAAGCTTTCTTCCCAATAAGGAATTGATATTCCATAAGTTGTTTTAATCCGGGCTTTGTTTAATACACTGTAATGAGGACGGGGAGTGCGTGTGGGGTAATCTTTAGTTTCTATGGGCAGAACTTTGCAGTTGATGCCTGCAATTCGATGAATGGTTTTGGTGAAATCGTACCAACTGCATACTCCTTCGTTAGAATAATGATAAATGCCTGAAATGAATTTTTCTGCATTTATTACCTGAAGAATAGAGTTTGCCAAATCGGCAGCATATGTTGGTGTCCCAATCTGATCGAAAATGACATTCAATGTATCCCGCTCTGTGCCGAGTTTAATCATTGTTTTTACAAAATTGCCCCCAAATGAAGAATAAAGCCAAGATGTACGAATAATAACTGCTTGGTTACAAACTTCCATTAATGCTTTTTCGCCTTCTTGCTTCGATTTGCCATAAACAGAAACCGGGCTAACAGGCATTTCTTCGGTGTAAGGAATATGATTTGTTCCATCAAAAACATAATCAGTAGAAACATGAATAACTTTAAGTTTATTTTTTGCTGCTACTTCCCCAATGTTTCGTACAGCATCGCGGTTTATTTTGTAACATAATTCCTGATCATCCTCTGCCTTGTCGACAGCTGTATAAGCTGCACAATTTACAATAATATTTACATTATTTTCAATAACATAAGCATCTAACGCCGATTTGTTGCATATATCTAGTTCTGCCACATCGGTAAAAAGATAATTGAATGAATTATAACGCTTGGATGCTTGTTGCATTTCGTTGCCTAATTGCCCGTTACTGCCTGTAATTAAAATTGTATTCATATTTTTTTGGAGTCAGGTACTTGTAAAAATTAAGTAAGGAATTATATGGAAACCAATAACATGCAATATTATTGATTAAGAATAGATTATCTGATATTTGCAACACTCATAATATCAGAAAAAACGCCAGCCGCAGTAACACTTGCACCTGCACCATAGCCTTTTATCATCATTGGAAATTCATTATAACGTTCTGTAGTAATGAGAATGATATTGTTGCTTCCCTGTAGGTCATAAAACGGATGTAAACTATCTACTTCTTGCAGTCCAACATTACAATCTCCGTTTTCCATGGTGGCAACAAAGCGCCAACGTTTTCCATCGGCATCTAGTTTCTGTCGTTTTGATTCAAATTCCGCATCCAATTCAGGCACGGTCAACCAGAAATCTTCCAGACTTCCGGAAAAGTATTTTTCGGGAATAAATAAATTTTTGACAACATCAGTTTGTTCTACTTTATACCCTGCTTCTCGTGCCAAAATCACGAGTTTTCTGATTACATCTTTGCCACTTAGATCAATTCGTGGATCGGGCTCTGCAAAACCGGCTTCTTTCGCCATTAGAATTGCTTTACTAAGTGGAATATCGTTGCTTATTGTGTTGAAAATAAAATTTAGAGTTCCGGAAAGAACTGCTTCCATTTTTTGAATATGATCACCACTATTTATAAGATTATTCATGGTGTTGATAATAGGAAGTCCGGCACCCACATTGGTTTCGAAAAGAAACTTTACACCACGTCTTCGGGCTGTTTCTTTTAGACTTAAATATTTATCGTAAGCTGCGGAAGCAGCTAATTTATTTGCTGTTACAACAGAAATATTATTTTCTAATAATTGTTGATATAAATCAGAAATATGAGAATTGGCAGTACAATCTACAAAAACGGAATTGAAAATATTTAGATTTATTACTTCTTTACAAATCAGTTCGGAAGTGGCTTCAACTCCATTTAATTTAAGGTTTTCAGCATAATTTTCCAGATCAATTCCATCGCGATTAAATAGCATTTTTTTACTGGATGCAATTCCCACCACGTTTAATTTCAGACCATTTTGAGCTTTAAGTTTTTCCTGTTGCTTTTTAATTTGATTTATCAAACTACCACCAACTGTACCAATGCCGGTAATGTAAATATTAAGTACCTGATATTCTGATAAGAAAAACGAATCGTGAATTACATTTAATGCTTTGCGAAGTGATTTTCTATCAGTAACAAACGAGATATTTGTTTCTGAAGCACCCTGAGCGCAAGCCACCACGTTAATTCCGTTTCTACCAAGCGTTCCAAAAAGTTTTCCTGCAATTCCTGGTGTGCGTTTCATGTTATCGCCCACAATGGCAACAGTAGCTAAATCGTCTTCTGAAAATATTTCATTGATCTCACCTTGCGAGATTTCATAAGCAAATTCTTTTCGCAAGGCTTCTACAGCTACAGCACTGTCTGCATTACGAACACCAATCGAAGTAGTATTCTCAGATGAGGCTTGAGAAACCAAAAAGACGCTAATGCCGCTTTTAGCCAATACACGGAAAATACGGTAGTTAACGCCAATAACTCCCACCATACCAAGACCCTGTACGGTTATTAATGAAGTGTCGTTGATAGATGAAATCCCTTTAATAGCTTTGGAAGGTTCACCTGTTTTTTCACGCGAGATATACGTTCCTTCTGCTTCCGGATTAAACGTATTTTTGATTTTTACCGGAATATTCTTATGAAATACAGGGAAAATAGTTGGCGGATAAATCACTTTTGCACCGAAATTACAAAGTTCCATTGCTTCTATAAAACTTAATTTTTCAATTACATACGCATTGTTGATGATTCGTGGATCAGCTGTCATAAATCCATCAACATCTGTCCATATCTCAAGAATGGAAGCATGTAGTGCTGCTGCAATTATTGCTGCAGTATAATCCGAACCTCCGCGACCTAAATTAGTAATGAAATTAGTGATGCAATCGGTAGAAATGAAACCACCACATACAGAAATGGGATTGATATATGCAAATTTTTCGCAGATCAACGCATTGGTTTTTTCAAAATCAACAATGTGCTTGTCGAATTGGTTTTCCGTTTTTATAAATGTACGTGAATCGAAATGAGTAGCGTTTGTAATTGCATTGCAAATAATGATGGACGAAATAGATTCGCCATAACTTACAATTGTATCAGTTATTTTAACAGAAATATCTTTGATAAGGAAAATACCCCGAAGGATATTGGATAAATCTGTGAATTGAGCTTGTACTTGTTGAAGAACATCCTCTTTTTTACTTGCATCAATTACATCTTCAATTATTTTCAAATGGCGAATACCAATTTCCTGGTAATCAGAAAGATATGAATCATCTCCTTCCGACGCAAGTTTTGCCACTTTATAGAGTTGATCTGTAATTCCTGAAAATGCTGATACAACAACAATTACAGGCTCGTTTTCCGCCTCTACAATCTTTTTTACATTCAAAATCCCATTGACAGAACCTACGGATGTTCCACCGAATTTCAATACCTTCATCGTTATGTATTCTATTTAATTAATCTTAATTTATTTCTGTCTGCAAAATTAGCGATTTTTCAGCGAATAATTGGTGCGTTTCCCCATTTTCTGCTAAAAGTGTTGCATCGTTCCAAAATTTGAAGTACTTTTGCAACGCTTTAGAAAAAGCACTTATTCTGATGATAATTCATAGTTACCTTTTAAAATTAAGAATTATTATTAAAAATGGTCTGGTAGCTCAGCTGGATAGAGCAACGCCCTTCTAAGGCGTGGGTCATGGGTTCGAATCCCATCTAGATCACTCAAAAAAAACCGAAAACATGTAAAAATGTTTTCGGTTTTTTTATTATTTTTGGCATGGTAAGAAGCTAACAGGATGTAAGTTCTAAAATAAACTAGTGTAGCTAATACAATTAACTGCATTTATTTTATATGATTATCCGCAATTAACGTGTCTAATCCAATATTGCTTAGTTAGCACACAGAATAAACGGAGCATACTGATAAACACGGTTTATGATGAACTGATTTTGTTCACATAGTTGTTT
>JAAFGX010000170.1 GCA_010365115.1 Paludibacter sp. | reverse complement strand
TCAAAAAACAGTTGTAATCCAAGTCCCTCTCCTTGGGAGAGGGATATAGGGAGAGGTCGAATTATATAAATACGCTTATCTAAACAACATTGATATATAAATTGTATTTTTTAGTTTATAGAATGTTATTCATACACTGTAGATTATTTGTCTTTGCGCTCATTCTATAATTCAGACACCGTAGATTATTTGTCTTTGCGCTCGTTCTATAATTCAGACACTATAGAATATTTATTTATGTTCTCGTTCTATAATTCATACACAATAGAATATTTATATTTGTTCTCGTTTTAAAAATAATAGTTCATAGATTGTATATTTCATTCTCTAAAAGTAAAAACTACTTAACAGTTTACAAAAAATCCACCGAAAAAGAATGGTTCTTCTTCGGTGGATTAATCAATTCAAGAGCTAAATGGGATGTTACTTCAAATACTTTTCCAAAAACTGATCTTGTTCCCACAGCAAATGCAGAATGTTTTCGCGCGCCACGTAACTGTGTTGTTCTTTTGGGAGAATAACCAATCGGGCTGGTGCACCAAGACCTTTCAATGCCTGAAAGTAACGTTCGGTTTGCAGGGTAAATGTGCCCGGATTGTTGTCGGCTTCGCCATGAACGAGTAGGAGCGGGGTTTTCATCTTATCGGCAGTCATAAACGGTGACATAGTGTTGTACACTTCCGGCGTGTCCCAATAGTTGCGTTGCTCACTTTGGAAACCGAAGGGTGTGAGCGTGCGGTTGTAGGCTCCGCTGCGGGCAATTCCACAAGCAAACAGATTGCAATGGGTTAGCAGGTTGGCTGTCATAAATGCGCCGTACGAATGGCCGCCCACTGCCACTTTGGAGCGGTTAATATAACCCAACGAATCTACCGCATCGATAGCCGCTTTGGCATTTGACACCAATTGTTCGATAAAATTATCGTTTGGTTCGGTTTTTCCTTCGCCAATAATGGGGAATGCGGCATCGTCGAGCACCGCATAACCACGCGTCACCCAATACACAAACGATCCGTAATACGGAAAAGTGAATTCATTGGGGTTGGCTGTACTTTGCCCGGCGCTGTTTTTGTCTTTGTATTCGGCCGGATAAGCCCAGATAAGCAACGGCAGTTTTTCCTTTTTGGTGCGGTCGTATCCTACCGGTAAATAAAGCGTTCCCGAAAGTTCCACACCATCAGCACGTTTGTATTTAATCACTTCCTTATACACATCTTTTATGCTCTCAAAGGGATTTGAGAAATGGGTGACCTGTGTCAATGCATTTTTCTGTCGGAAATTGCGGAAATAATAATTCGGATATTCGTTTTTCGACTGGATTCGTACCAATGCCTCGCCTTTTTCATAATCTTCGATGTCGAAAATTTCTTCCATCTTATCAGTATAAGCCGATTGATAAAGGCGTTTGGTTTTAAGCGTATTCAAATTCAGTTCATCAATAAATGGGAATTGACCTTTTTGAGTATGTCCTTCGCCAATGAGAAACAGGCGATTATTTTCGATGGCCAACACATATTTGCCGTATTCATTTTTCCAGGTTTCAAAACTTCCCGGATCGGAATATACGTCCTGAAAATTGCGATCGGTGATAATTTTTGGATTAATTTTCGGTTGAGATGGATTTATCAGATAGGTTTTTTCATTTCGGGTATCGTACCATTCGTCCTGCACAATGGCTACGGTTTCATTTCCCCAAACAAGGTGCGAAAAGCGTTGAATGGTTTTGGTCAATAATGTAGGATTTTCAGCAAACGGAGCTTTCCACAGGTAAATGGCATCGCGATATTCGGCTTGAGTTTGTGGGTCGCCACCGTCCAGTGCTTCCACATAAAAAAGGGTGGCAGGTTGGTCGGCACGCCAGTTCATGGAGCGTTTACCCCTGCGAACCGCCATAAATCCTTTTGGCAATACTTCCGAAAGAGGCACTTCATTTACCGTTTTCACTTTTTTTCCTTTCAAATCGTATACGGTGGTGATTTGTGGAAATCGATTCAACGGAACTATGTACGAAAACGGTTTTTGAAAAGTTGTGACCAACAGATAGTTTCCATCGGGCGAAAAAGATTCGGTAACGTACATGTCTGCTTCTTTAAACTTAGTGGCTATGGCGTTTAAGTCCACAGTAAAAAGTTCAGAAGTGGTTAGTATTACAAAATTAGTTTCATCAGAAGCGTTTTTAAGCAAGTCGGGGTAGGTGCGGTTTTGCGATTTAGAACCATCACTCACCGAAACGGTTGGTCCGGCAGGTAATTCTCTTTTTGGATCAATTAATTCGGGTTTATCTTTCAATAAAAACCGAACTAATAAATGCTTGTTATCACGATACCAATTGAAAGGATTTCCCAGATTCGCATTCACCACGGCATCGGTCAGTTTCCACGCTTGTGCGGAGGCTAAATCAAGTACCCAAAGTTCTACGCCGTTCGCAGCAGTATTTGTAAAAGCAATCTTTGTTTCGTCTGGCGACCAGGCAATAAATGCAATGCGTGGATTTTCCGGTAAACCTTTCACTTGCACAGGCTCTGTAGCCATTACTTTTCGAACTTTCAGATTGTTGATATAATTGGTGGCCGAAGCGATATTCGTTAGAGGATTGATGCGCAGTCCGCCCAGACTCATCTCCGGTTGGTTCAAATCATCGAGACTTTTGTACGTGCTGCGGTAAATGAGCAACATGTTTTCTTTTTTTGTATCAATAGAAACTTGCGGAGCGCGATGATAATCGGCCAGTTGCATGATACTTGCCGGTGGAGTTTGATAAGTTGGATTTTCTTGTGCCATATTTTTACTAATTGCTATTGTCAACGTGAGGAGGAGGATGTATGTTCGTTTTTTCATGATTCAATGATATTGTGTGGTATAGAATAGAGTTATTTTTTTCATAGAATTTCTACTAATTGTTTTAGTGAATATTATCGAATTAATTTATTCAGTTGGTTTCCCAAATCTTATTCCTTAAATTTAGATGATAAGGCTTGATTTTTTTCAAAATGCTTATTTATAAATACATTAAAATCGGATCTTTTAGTAAACAATGGCTCATCATCCGATACATGTACATCGCTGCAATCGACATACAATCCGGGAACACCAGTTACCTCAATTGATTTGTATCTGGTAATAGTTTCATTCCTTTGCTCCAAAATCCAATGATACATTTTACTCGGATCGTAAACATTATAAGCAATATAATCAATATTAATCTCCCCTGGACCATTATACCACGATTTTGTTTTTCGAATAGTACTAATTTTGATTTTTTTATTGTTGTTGAATTCACCTCCAATTATACTCATTGGAATATTTACTTGCTGCAACCAGTTGTCAGTATCCGCATCCAGTAAGTTTACCAAATCCAGAAGTGCCATACCAAATGCAGTGCATCCGGCACCTTCGTTTTGAAAACGGGGCCAGAAAAATCCGCCATAATAATTGCATGAAGCCGGATTGTTGTTTTGCGAGTGTGAAAAACGTTCCATAAAACGAAGTATTCTTTTGGTGGCTTGTTCGTTTATTCTATACGTAATAAATGCCAGCTTATGTCTTTTTGCATAGCTTTTCAGTGTTTCTTTCAACTCAGCATCGGTTTCAAGTCCTCCTTTTAAAGAAGCACCCAGAATTGCAAAACCGGTCTTTTTTATATACAGATGATCCATTTTCTCCTTTTGATTTACCGACGCCATGCCCGTTAAAAGTGGTTTCTGTAATAGTGGTGTGCTTATTTGAACAGCCAGATGTCCCAATAAATAATTATCGGGAACAAGTATTGTTTTCAAATAACAAGAAAACATGGTGTTGTATAAATCGGCAGGACTTTCCCAACTTATAGGAAATAACGTTGGCATTGCGTAAAAGGTAATTTCGTGCGTTTGTGCAGGCTTCGGATCAGTTTGTGCAGAAGCTGGCGAAACTCCAATAAACCACAAAAAAATAAACAAACAGCAAAATCTTATTTGTAAATTAACAGCAGACATAGTTGTGAAAGATTTGTAATGCCAACAAAAGTAGTGAAAATGGAGCAAACATCAACTCCTTTTAATAAAACAGGATTTGAATAATGATTGAAATTTGGAAGAGTTTGATTGTGGAATGAAAAATAAAAAAAACGGTATAGTCAAAAACTTTACGAGTTGCATTGTTTCCTCTTTTTGGGAAGGTTTAGGTTTGGAGGTTAAATACCTTATGTTCACTATACCCGCTATTGACTATACCGCTAATTAGCTTACATTGTACTGTTAAATAATTTTATTATTCTAAATATAATGCAGGTTAAATCAAAGAAATGAAAAGAATTTAGTTGAGAAACTCTATTTTCTTGTTGCTAAATTAGTCATATACCACATCGTTACCAAAAATAAATTGGAAAATATTTGGACATCGCAATTTTTAAAGTACTGTATTTCAACAATGTGTATTTGGTAGACCAGAAATATTTGGACATCGTTAAAAGGAAAGAAAAAATTATATCAAAATCAAGTGTTTTTAAGCATACTAAAATAAATAAATGTATGTTTTCAGTTCTTTAAAGTTCCTAACTCCTGTAAAAACAAGTCCAATTCTCTGGTGCTACTCAAATTGAATTTCTTAGCCAATCGTTGTTTTAGTTTGTACAATCCTTCGGAAGTGGTATTTAAAACTAGAATTCTATCGGAATTGGGTATGTCCAATAAATGTAAACAGCACCATGTAATTTCTTTTTGGGTAATAGCGGGAAAATCGTTTTGCAAAACCTCCACTATATTATTAAAAGCATGATTCATTTCGCATGTAAAAGCATCCCAATTGCTTAAATGAAGGCACTTTTCGTATAATTCCTTATCCAATCGGATGCGCTCTTCCGACGATGCGTTTTTACGTTCATCGGCTTGCGATTGGCGCACTTCCTCTATTTTTGTTGATAAATTCTGACTCAAAAATGCTTGTTTACCAATCAGTTGCTCCTTGAATTCAGTCAACTTTTCTTTTTTAGATCTATTCCTTTTGTAAAAGTAAAATGCAGTACATCCCAACAAAAATATAATGATCATGGAAAATGTAGTGGCAAAAACCATATTTCGTTTTGTATCATTCGTAGTATCTTCGGCGGTATGTAAATCTTCAAGAACAGTGGATTTGGTTTGGACGGCAAGTATGCGAACCGAATCTGAATAATCTTGGTATTTTCCTATATAAACTTCAGCTTTTTTAAAATTTTCACGATTATATTCTGTATTTGCTAAAATTCGATAACAATCTCTTTGTAGATAAAATGTAGTAGGATATTTAAATGATAATTTTGAATAATAAATTGCAGAATCAAATTGATTTGAATCATAATAAACATCTGCTAAGACATAACATCTAATGGCATAACTTGTCCCGCGGTATGGATACTTTAGGCTTTTCTTTAATATGATTACTGCAGAGTCAAATTTTTTTGTTTTATAATAATTAATACCTATTTCTTGATATGCTGCACCATGTACAAATGAATCCGTAGTTTGACTTATTGCTTTTTTATAATATTGTAATGATTTAATCGTGTCATGTAAAAAACCATACATTCTTCCAATGTCAACAAGTTTGTTACAAGCATCAATTGTGTCATTTCCAAGCAGAAAGCATTTTCTTGATAATTGATATTTTTGCAAAGAAACATTAAAATTAGTTTGTATTGCACAAATATCTCCAAGTTCAGAATTTATTTCACCTAAAAAGTAATATTCTTCTGATTTTTTGAAAATATCCAATGCTTTAAGGTACAATTGGGTTGCTTCATCAAATCGTTGAGCCCTTTTATACAATCTGGCTTTGTAATAATAACCAATTCCTAACTCCCTTTTATAGTTGTTTTTCTGATAAT
>JAAFGX010000169.1 GCA_010365115.1 Paludibacter sp. | reverse complement strand
GTAGTTGATCCTTGCGTCACTTCAAGTTCATAATTTTGATTAGAAGTAATATTAGTATGGATAAACGAATAGTTTGCACTACTTCCATTAGTGTCAATACTTATCCCATTTGACTTTAAGTTGTAACTAGCATTTCCACCGGTGTTATTTGCAGCAATATTTAAACTTGCGCCAGAAGTAATAATAGTAGAGCTATTTTGTGAAGGCGAAGTTAAAGTAACCTGAAAACTTCCTACCTCAGCCAGCATATCCTGTGATTTTTTATCTCCAGTACCATCTTTGGCTTTTATCAAAAATCCTATTTTCCCAATACTAGTTGTATTATAATACACGGTGGGTGTTATCGTTTTTGTATAAGTATCAGCCCCTGAGTTATACGTGAATTTACTAGCCTCATCTGATGCAGTCCATGAACCATTTAGAGGTGTTCCTTTTTGCGTTGTATCGTCTAAATCAAATGCCCAAGCCCATAAGTACAAAGCATTTCCAGTTACTCCCCAAGTGGTTTCATTTATACTGCTTCCATTAATCGTAATAGTTATTGCTGCTGCCTCTTCGAAAGTAGCTGGACTAATGCTGTAAGTAACGGTTTGTAGTTGGGCATTAGCTCCTATTGACAGCAAAAACAGTATTAATAGTATAGTTTTCTTCATAATATTTACACTTTTTAAAAATTATAAAAAAGGGCTATCTTATCGATAGCCCTTTAAGTATTCAAAAAAAAAATTAATTCAACGTAATTGTTTTAGCAGCACCATCGATCTTAAGAACTCTCAATCCCGTTGGCCCGAGGTATTTGAAATTTTTATCTCCATCATTAGCATTTACTAATTCAGCAGCAATTGTGTATCCTGCATCAGCATAAAACGGATAATTGCGACTAGAACCCCAATTACCACCACTAGTGAAATCATTACCTAAGAATACTCTGAAACTTTCGTTGTTTATAAGAACTATAGAAACCTGATATACATTTGTTGTACCCACAACTAAAGGAAACTCTGTTTCATTATCATTTTCCCAAGACCAACCACCTGGTGTAGCTGCTCCAACAAGCCAATGAGAGCTTGCCAATGGCACATGATAAGGTGTAGCTTTAATGGTATAAAAATTAGAGAACTGCGCAACGCTTCCTGTAGCACCAACTGAAGATTTTACACGAATATCAACTAAATTTTCTTCTTTTTCCACAAAACCACCATTTACTAATGCTGAGTTTAGCTCAGCAACAGTTATGCTTTTAAAACGATTTGTTGTTGTAGTAACGACCGTAGGAGAAGCAAACTTAGTACCCGCTTTAGCGATCTCGATACTATAATTAACAACTGTTGCAGTTCCTGCATAAGCAGCATCATCCCATACAATTGTAGTTGCAACTTCTTTTTCTGTTGCTTTAGAAAGCACAATATTAAAATCTCCTTTTGGAGTAAGTAATACTGGAGCTGTAGAAGCAGCAACTGCCTCTCTATTTGTATCTTGAATATCATCTGTACAAGAAATAGCCACTATGCTTAAAAAAGCAACTAATATTTTATTTATATTTTTCATTTTTAATTTTATTTTAATTGAACAATTATTTAGTATCCAGTGTTTTGAGTCAAATTAGGATTTGCTGAAATCGATGCAGTAGGAAGTGGAAAAACATTCAAATTAGATCCAAAAGAAGTACCATTAGCAATATTTCCTTTCCAAGCCCAATTATAATTTCCTCCTCCATATTTATTAAAACGAATCAAATCTTGTCTTCTATGCCCTTCCCAATGCAATTCTCTAGATCTTTCATCAATCATAAAATCTAAATTAACTTGTGCTTGAGTTACATTAGCAGAAGCTGAACCACTGTTAGCTCTTTCTCTTAAAGCATTTATATATAGCATTGATTGCACTGATGCAGTAGTAGCATTATTACTATTTGTAGCTCCATCTTTCCTCATTTGTGCTTCGGCATACATCAAGTAAGCATCCGCTAATCTAAATAATGGAAAATCAGTATCTACAAATGTCGAATTCACACCGGCTACTCCCGCTGTAGTTTTGTTAGAAAACTTATGTAAAATATATCCTTGTCCACCATTTGTCAAGTCTGCAATATTGATAGGTCTTGCACCTGCTGTATATGTTTTTCTAACATCTGTTGAAAACTGCGAGCCATCAAACTTTTCAACAAATTGTTTTCTAAGTCGTAGTGCTCCACCCCAGCCACCAACACCAAATTCTGCTCCATTTTTTTCAGTTGAACCAACTTGACCATTAATCATGACGGTAGTTGCACCATAGTTTTGAGTTTTGACACCATCAGATTGTAAAGTAAAAATCATTTCAGAAGAAGTATGATTATCAGCCTTGAAATTATCTAAGTAATTAGTTTTCAACACATAACCACCTGCAATCACATCAGCACACTTAGCCATACACTCAGCATATTTAGGCGTTCCTATATATACTTGTGCATTTAAATACATTTTTGCCAAAATCATTTGAGCCATAGCTTTATCAAGTCTACCGTACTCATTAGTTCTTGCCGCTTTTAAATTTGGAATTACAGCATTTAATTCTGTTTCAATAAAGGTAAACAATTGCTGTCTATCGTATTGAGGTCCTTTAAAATTCAATGGATCACTTTCAGTTATAAAAGGTGCTTTACCAAATAAATCCATCATATTATAGTATGCAAAAGCTCTTAAGACTCTCACTTCATTTCTATAAAAATTGATTTCAGCAATATCTGCAGTAGCAGTAATTCCTCTTTTACTTAATAATTCTGGAGTAGATTGTCTTAAAAAATCATTAGCAATAGCTACTTCAGCCATAGTTCTACTAAACATTCCTAACAAAATAGGATTGGCAGATGTCCATGTATTTCTTTGTAGTTCAGCAGTCCCTTCGTCATTCTCGTATGTCCAAACTACTTCATCGGTAGTTAAGTCTTGTAAGTACCACATACATCTTCCGAACTGACTTGTTCCCGCATCAATTCCTTGTAAGAAGGAAGAACCCGCGTCACCTGTTCCTGTTAAACTTAAGTTACCGTATACTCCTGCTAATGCTTGTTTATATCCTAATGGTGTCGAAAACAATTCTTCAGGAGAAAGCACTTTAGCATCTTCTGCTACTACATCTAAATCACTTGTACACGATTGCAACGAAGCAAAAGCAAATAGCAAGTAAATAAAATTTATTTTTTTCATAGTCTAATTATTAAAATTTAACATTTACCCCACCTAAAATAGAACGCTGTCTAGGGTATATGGTATTATCAACACCATTGTTTGCAATTTCTGGGTCTAAACCAGAATAATCTGAAATAACAAAAACGTTTTGCATTCCAGCAAATAAACGCAATGAAGCTTTACCTTCTAACCATTTTGGGAAAGTATATCCTAATGTGATGTTATCCATTCTTAAAAACGAAGCGTTCTCAACAAACATATCAGATAGAACTACATTTGACGTAGTGGTAAAGTCTGTATCTAAAACAGATGTTGGAATATTTCCTACAGTACCTCCTGTTGTCAATAGATTATATTGCGCTCTACTTGCATTAACTGCGTTGAATACACGGTTACCTACACTCGCTCTTAAATTGAATGAAAAATCAAGATCTTTATAATTCAATGTAGAAGCTAGTCCAAAAGTTGCTTTAGGATCAGGATTTCTATAAACATACTTATCACTTGAATTAATAATATTATCCTCATTTAGATCCGCATACCCATTCTCAATAGGTTTACCGCTTGCGTCATAAAGTTGTTTATATAGCAAAAAGGAGTTCGGTGCGTAACCAACTTGGTGTACTTGTCCCTGTGTTCCTGTTCCTGCTAAATTATCACCTACTCTAATAAAGTCAGAACTTAAGTTCGTGATTTTTCGTTGAAAAGCAGTTACATTGAAGTTTAGATTCCAATTCAAATCTTCCAATTTTACAACATCTGTACTCAAAGAGAATTCAACTCCTTTAGTTGTAAAACTACCAATGTTTTGCCAAGATCTGTTAGAAAAATTACTTCCATCAGCGGTAGCTACATCTGCTAATAAATCTTTTGAATCTTTGTAAAAAACTTCAACACTTCCATTAACTCTATTGTTATAGAGTCCGAAATCTAAACCTACATTATAGGTCGTTGTTTCTTCCCATTTTAGATTTGCACTTTGTCTCGCAGAAACAGCAATAGGCAAAGCTACAGTACCAAAATAATATTGAGAACTACCACTTCCTAAATTATATTGTTGCAAATAATCATTGTTATTACCAATTTCTTGTTGTCCAGTGATACCCCAACCTAATCTTAATTTCAAATCAGAAACTGTATTATTATCTCTAAATAAATCTTCTTTTATTTTCCAAGCAAATGCTGCAGCAGGGAAATTTGCCCATCTATTATCGCTAGCAAATCGAGAAGAACCGTCTCTTCTTAACGATAAAGTCAAGAGATACTTGTCATTTAAATTTAAATTTGTTCTTCCAAAAAAACCAATATTTACTCTGTCATATTCAACATTTGTTTGAGGAAAACCAGTCACGCCTTTTGGTAAATTAGGATCTTTAATATTTCCCGACAAGAAGCTATAAGAATCCCATTTTTGATACGAATACCCAGCAGTAGCGTCAAAAACCAATTTATCAAATGTTTTGTTATAAGCTAAATATGCATCTAACAACTTGTTCTTTCTTAAACTTCTAGAAAATTCACTCGTGCCATAAGGAATGTCATTATTGGAACCCGAACTAGCCGCAGAAGCAGAAGCATTTTTTGATCTTTCACCATCGGCTTGATCAAATCCAGCATTTACCACTGCTCTTAAAGCAGGAAAGAAATGAAATTTATAATCTAATTCGAAATTACCAAAGAAGCGGTTATTCTTTCCAGAATCATTTGTTTGCAATAATTGAGCAACTGGATTTCTTGGAGTTTGCGAAGTTAATTTCCCATTTCCTTGGTTATAATATTCAAAGAAACCTCCATAAATAGAACCAGCACTGTAAACAGGTTGTGTAGGATCAAATCGAAGCGCAGCACTTTCTACTCCCTCAGCAAATCTATTATTCTCATTAGAATAATTTGCATTCAATTTTAATTTTAAATGATCATCTAAAAATGAAGGGTTTAATGCTAAACCTACCGTATTTCTATTGAATGCATTTGTTAATCTCAACCCTTCTTGGTACGTATTACCAATTGTAAGGCGAGAAGGAATAACGTTAAATAAATTACCTCTTATCGAAATGTTATTATCTACAAAATCTGTCCTTCTGTAGATTTCCTTTTGCCAGTTAGTGTTAGCAGTACCCAATTGTGAGACATCACCAGGTCTTTTTTCTGTAATTATTTTTCTGAAAGCATCCGCATCAAATACATCGACAGTTTTTACTAGCTCACCACTTCCATATTGAAAATTATAATCTACAGAAAGTGTTTTCCCTCCTTTTTTAGTTGTAATAATAATTACCCCATTAGAAGCACGAGAACCATAAATAGCAGTTGCCGAAGCATCCTTTAAAACAGTCATCGACTCAATAGTACTTGGGTTTATTGATGCCAAAATTGAAGTTGAACCAAAATTTTTGTTTGAATTGTTTTCAATTGGCAAGCCATCGATTACAATTAATGGATCATTACTGGCGAATAAAGAAGAACCACCGCGAATTCTAATTTCGGAACCAGAACCTGGAGCTCCACTTGTATTCACCGTAACACCTGCAACTCTACCATTAAGTAAGTTTTCGGCAGTAACATTGGCTCCTTTATTAAAATCTTTAGCTCCTAGTACAACCACCGCACCAGTAGCATCTTTTTTCTTAACAGTACCGTATCCTACTTGTATAACTACTTCACTTAATAGATTTGCATCTTCTTCTAGTGAAACCGTTACTGATT
>JAAFGX010000168.1 GCA_010365115.1 Paludibacter sp. | reverse complement strand
CGAAACGAAACAATCATCGCGGCAAGAAATAGTTTCAGCGAGACAACCAAGGTCAATTGATGCCAACGGAAGTCAATTAACTTAGATTCTTTAATGTTCGATCTACTTTCGCCTGTTACACTTTAAATATTTCTACTATGCAAGGAGAAGACGATTTAAGAGGACTCGCCAAAATAATGGCTTTCATGCGTGCAGTAAGCATCCTATTATTATTGATGCACTTTTACTGGTTTTGTTATAGTTTTTTCTTAGAAAAAGGTTGGACGCTAGAAATCATTAATAAAATACTGGGTAATTTTCAGCGGACGGCAAGCTTGTTCTCTCACACCCTATACACTAAGATTTTTGCACTTGTATTATTAGCTTTAAGCTGTTTGGGAACAAAAGGCGTCAAAAACGAAAAAATTAGTTGGACAAAAATATACATTGCCTTAATTATTGGATCTATACTTTTCTTTCTCAATACACCTTTGTTGAAGTTGCCTGCTGAAATCGCTTTCTCCTTGTACATCTTGACTACTTCAGCGGGTTATATTTCGTTAATGGTAGCTGGTGTATGGATTAGCCGCCTACTGCGTACCAATCTTATGGATGACGTTTTTAATAATGAGAATGAAAGCTTTATGCAAGAAACTACATTAATGCAAAATGAATATTCTGTTAACTTGCCAACCAAATTCTACTACAAAGGAAAATGGAATCAAGGATGGATAAACGTGGTAAATCCTTTCCGAGCCTCGATTGTTTTGGGAACACCAGGATCTGGAAAAAGTTATGCCATTATAAATAACTACATCAAGCAGCACATTGAAAAAGGATTTTCGATGTACATCTACGATTTCAAATTCGATGATCTTTCGACAATTGCCTACAATCACTTATTAAAGCATAGCGATAAGTATACCGTTAAACCAAAATTCTATATTATCAACTTTGATGATCCTAGCAGAAGCCACCGTTGTAATCCCATCAATCCAGATTTCATGACTGACATCTCAGACGCTTATGAATCGGCTTATACCATTATGTTGAACCTTAACCGCAGTTGGATACAAAAGCAAGGGGATTTCTTTGTGGAATCACCGATTATACTACTAGCCGCTATTATCTGGTATTTGAAAATTTATGATAACGGAAAGTACTGTACGTTTCCGCATGCTATTGAATTACTGAACAAAAAATATGTTGATGTATTTACCATCCTTACTTCCTACCCTGATCTCGAAAACTATCTTTCGCCGTTTATGGATGCTTGGCAAGGTGGTGCTCAGGATCAATTGCAAGGACAAATTGCTTCTGCAAAAATTCCTTTGTCTCGAATGATTTCACCGCAACTCTACTGGGTCATGACTGGTGATGATTTTTCGTTGGACATTAATAATCCAGATGAACCTAAAATACTATGCGTTGGAAACAATCCTGATAGACAAAATATTTATTCGGCGGCACTGGGTTTGTACAATTCTAGAATTATAAAACTAATCAATAAGAAAGGAAAATTAAAAAGCTCTGTAATCATTGATGAGTTGCCAACAATTTACTTCAGAGGACTAGATAATTTAATAGCCACAGCCAGAAGTAACAAAGTAGCAGTCTGTTTGGGATTTCAAGACTATTCGCAATTGACACGAGATTATGGCGACAAGGAAAGTAAAGTTATCCAAAATACTGTGGGGAATATCTTTAGCGGTCAGGTTGTGGGAGAAACAGCCAAAAGCTTATCTGAACGGTTTGGAAAAGTGTTGCAGAAACGTCAGAGTCTAACCATCAATCGAAATGACAAATCAACTTCGATATCCACCCAATTAGACAGCCTGATTCCAGCTTCTAAAATCTCTACTCTTACGCAAGGAATCTTTGTAGGAGCTGTTGCAGATAACTTTGATGAACGCATTGAACAGAAAATTTTTCATTCTGAAATTGTCGTAGATAATGAAAGAGTAGCTTCAGAAACCAAGGCATATAAAAAGATACCTGTTATCTTATCTTTCGTTGATGAAAATGGTAAAGATCAGATGAAAGCCGAAATTGAGGCTAATTACAAACAGATAAAACGGGATATTGTTTCGATTATTGAAAGTGAATTGGAACGAATTAAAAACGATCCTGATTTGCAACATTTGGTGCAAGATAGTTAGTTAAAAAGAATAGCAACTATCAAGCAGACTTAATTACATAATGCTCCAATAGTGTTTCTAAGTATTCTACTTCTATAAAACCATTCAAGAAACAAACGCAAAAATGTTTGTTATTATGTACAAATTGATTGTTTTTTTTCATAATAACGAACGTTTCTAAAAATGGATACGAAAAAATAAATCTTGTTCCATAACCACCAACGCTCCAAGAACCGAACAAGAACTAACTAAAAAGTATTCAATATTTAGAAAAAGATAGTAAGGGGATAAAAAATAAATGATACAACTCCAAAGAATAATTATTGTTTTATCTTCTATTTTTTGAGATATAATAGTAATTTAGATGCCTTTACTTACACAGCAATAAACTGTATCAGTAAAGACCTTAAAAGAACGGAATCAACGGTACTAGAATAATTTGAATTCTTTTATAAAATACGAACAATACTTTTTCACCTAAAATAATATAAGTTAACCCAAAAGATTTACAAAAATAAAATAATGACAAGCACAGCACAAAGAGCAGAATTACAAGCGAAAATATGGAGAATAGCCAACGAAGTACGTGGCTCAGTAGATGGATGGGATTTCAAACATTTTGTTTTAGGAGCGCTTTTCTACCGATTTATAAGTGAAAATTTTACAAAATATATTGAAGGTGGTGATGAAAGTGTAGATTACGCCAATTTTGCAGATGATCAAATAGTAGCAGAAATAAAAGACGATGCCATTAAAACCAAAGGATATTTCATTTATCCTAGTCAACTTTTTGCAAATGTCACTAAAACTGCGAATACCAATCCAAACCTGAATACCGATTTAAAAACTATTTTTAATGCTATTGAAAGTTCTGCGAATGGCTATCCATCAGAACAAGATATTAAGGGATTGTTTGCCGATTTTGACACTACAAGTTCTCGATTAGGAAATACAGTTGAAAATAAAAACAGTCGTTTAGCAGCGGTGATTAAGGGCGTAGAAGAACTAAATTTCGGAAATTTTGAAGACAGCGAAATTGATCTTTTTGGGGATGCCTATGAATTTTTGATTTCCAATTATGCAGCTAATGCTGGTAAATCAGGAGGTGAATTTTTTACACCACAACAT
The DNA here is from genome assembly GCA_010365115.1 of Paludibacter sp. Classification (GTDB taxonomy): domain Bacteria; phylum Bacteroidota; class Bacteroidia; order Bacteroidales; family Paludibacteraceae; genus Paludibacter. The sequence continues at coordinate 2,670 of JAAFGX010000168.1, read as the reverse complement.
GTATCGAAATTGATTGCACAGTTGGCAATGCACAAGCAAACCACTGTAAATAAAATTTATGACCCTGCAGCAGGTTCTGGTTCTTTACTCCTACAAGCCAAAAAACATTTTGATAATCACATTATCGAAGATGGTTTTTATGGCCAAGAAATAAACCACACAACATACAACTTGGCGCGTATGAACATGTTTTTACACAACATCAATTACGATAAGTTTCATATTGTATTGGGAGACACGCTAAAAGACCCACAATTAGGCGATGAAAAACCCTTTGATGCTATTGTATCCAATCCTCCCTATTCGGTAAAATGGATTGGAGATGAAGACCCAACATTAATCAACGACGACCGCTTTGCTCCTGCTGGGGTATTAGCACCAAAATCTAAAGCAGATTTTGCCTTTGTGCTTCATGCATTGCATTATCTATCTCCAAAAGGAAGAGCTGCATTGGTTTGTTTTCCCGGTATTTTTTACCGTGGTGGTGCCGAACAAAAAATTAGAAAATACTTAATAGATAATAACTTTGTAGAAACCATTATCTCCGTAGCTCCCAATTTGTTTTATGGAACTTCGATAGCGGTTACACTTTTGGTACTTTCTAAACATAAAACAGATACTACCACGCAATTTATCGATGCCAGCGGCGAAGATTTCTTCAAAAAGGTAACCAACAACAATATGATGAGTGATGCACATATTGAAAAAATAATGGACTTATTTGATCGTAAAGAAGATGTGCCTCATGTTGCTATTTCTATCGACAATGCAAAGATTGGGGAAAACGATTACAACCTATCTGTGAGTTCTTATATAGAAGCAAAAGACAATCGTGAAAAGATTGACATTACCGAATTGAATAAAGAAGTTGCCAAAACAGTAAAAAAAATTGATAAGCTGCGTGTGGATATTGATGCCATTATAAACGAAATAGAAAGCTAAATCATGGTCGAGAAGAAAACAAATAGCAAATCAATTAGTAGATCTTCTGCTGCAGAATACTTAACATTTATTGCTGCCACAGGAGATGAAGGTGTAGATGTTATTTATGCAGATGAAAACATTTGGCTGTCACAAAAAATGATGGGCATGTTGTATGATGTAAATACACGCACCGTAAATGAGCACTTAAAGCATATTTTTGCCGATAATGAAGTAGATGAAAATTCAGTTGTCCGGAATTTCCGGATAACTGCCACCGATAGAGAAATTCTCAAAAATGCAGGCAAAGTAACGGCAGAAATTGCCAAAACACATGCCGAAACTGAATTTGAAAAATATAGAATTGTTCAAGACCATTTGTTTGAAAGTGATTTTGACAGAATGCTGAAAAAACAATTACCTAACAAAGAAGAGCAAGCATGAGTTATTTAGATAAATTATTGGATGGCGTGGATGTGCAATGGAAATATTTGGAGGATGTAATACAATCATTAAAAACTGGTTTGAACCCTCGTAAGAACTTCATTTTAAATACCGATGATGCAGAGGGATATTATGTCACTGTTCGTGAAATACAGAAAGGGAAAATAGTATTTCTAGATAAAACTGACAGAGTCAATAGTAAGGCATTAGCAATTATAAATAACCGTTCAACGCTAGATGTCGACGATATTTTATTTTCAGGAACAGGAACAGTTGGCAGAATAGCTGTCATCGAAAGTAAACCTTTAAACTGGAATATAAAAGAGGGAGTTTATGTAATTAAACCTAGACACAATACTATAAATGCTAGGTATCTTTCACATTTATTAAATTCACAAAACATTGTAGATGAATATAGAAAAAAAATAGTCGGTTCCCCTGTGGTTAGTTTGCCAATGAAGGACTTAAAAAAATTACAAATCCCAATCCCCTGCCCAGAAAACCCTAAAAAATCACTAAAAATTCAACAAAAAATAGTTGCCATTCTCGATTCATTTACGGAGCTTACAGCGGAGCTTACAGCGGAGCTTACAGCGCGAAAAACGCAATATAGTTATTATCGAGAGAAACTGTACTACTTCGATGAAAAGGAGGTGCAACATCTACCTATGGGAGATGAAAATAATGGTAAGTTTATTCGTGGCGGTGGTTTGCAGAAAAAAGACTTTACTGAATCAGGAGTTGGTTGTATTCATTATGGTCAAGTTTATACTTACTATGGTACGTACACTGATAAAACCAAATCATTTGTTTCGAAGGAATTTGCAAAGAAAGCAAGAATGGCAAAATATGGAGATTTGGTCATAGCAACCACTAGTGAAAATGATGAAGATGTATGTAAAGCAGTTGCTTGGTTAGGTCATGAAGATATAGCGGTAAGTAGTGATGCTTGTTTTTATAGACATAATTTGAATCCTAAATACGTTACTTATTTTTTTCAAACAGAACAATTTCAAAAGCAAAAAAGACAATTTATAACTGGGACAAAAGTAAGACGTGTAAATGCCGATGATTTAGCTAAAATTAAAATTCCAGTTCCATCAAAAGAAGAACAAGAACGAATCGTTTCCATTCTAGACAAATTCGACATCCTAACTACTTCCATCAGCGAAGGTTTACCAAAAGAAATAGCGTTAAGAAAACAGCAATATGAGTATTATAGAGATTTGTTATTAACGTTCAAACAGCAAAATGTCTAAAATTTCTATACGTTTTTTTGATGATCGCGAAGTGCGAGCCGTTTGG
>JAAFGX010000167.1 GCA_010365115.1 Paludibacter sp. | reverse complement strand
ACCAGGCATTCCGAAATGTTTGTGTGGAATTAGATCTATTTCCGTAAGCATGGCGGTCATTCTTGAAACAGCAAATATGCTGGCAATAACCCCTGAAATAGTAGCTACTATGGCAATTCCCACTGTAAACCACAAACCATACTTTCCAAATGCAGGTTTAGAAGCTTCGGCCAGTGAAAAATCTTTCGCAGCTATAATCTCTGGGATTGACAAATTGGCTGAAACTGCCAAAGCCACCAATATATACACCAGGGTGCATAAAAAGAGTGATATTATAATGGCACGTCCCACGTTTTTATTGGGATTCACAATCTCCCCTCCACTATTTGTGATGGTGGTAAAACCTTTATAAGCAAGGATGGTAAAAGCCAATGCCGCTATATAACCGGATACTGAATTATCGCCGGAAATAGAGGAAGGCACGACCTCACCAAATGAAAAACCTGCTGCCCATAAACCGCCAATGGCAAAGATGACTAGGCCCCCGATCTTTATAATTGCCATCGCCAAGGAAGAACTTCCAATTACTTTGTTGCCGGCAATATTAATCAAAAAGGCAACCACCAATAATACAACACCCAACACAGGCACCCAGATGCTGTTTTGCTCTACATCAAAAAGCTGAAGGGTATAGGACCCAAATGTGCGTGCCACCAGGCTCTCCCCAATAACCATAGAAAAAGCCATTAAAAGAGATCCTGCTGCTGTGATGGTGCCGGGCCCATAGGCCTTTTTGAGGTACATTGCAATGCCACCCGCTGAGGGGTAAGCATTTGATAACTTTATGTATGCATAAGCGCTAAAACCAGAGATAACTGCACCTACTAGAAAAGCTAAAGGAAACAAAGTTCCGGCTAGATCCGCCACCTGACCCAGCAAGGCAAAAATACCGGCACCTATCATCACTCCGGTGCCAAGCGCCACTGCCCCGGTTAAACTTAGGCTATTCTTTTTGTAGTTATTCATTATTTGGATTTAGCGAAGTTGAGTCATTAGTTCGCATCATTATAACTCATAATAAAATAAGCTCCGTCATCCTCCGTGAATTTCTGGCGAAGTAGTACATAACCTTCGGTCAGATATTCTTCTACAGTATAATTGATCGTTTTGATTTTAATACCCATGATGTAAGCTTCGATCACAGCAGTGCTAGTAATATTAACCTTTCCATTTTCTGTTTTCCTGTTTCTGTTTTTAATCGTAACAAGGCTTTTCGATCCGAAAAAACTCAGTACACCTGACTCTATGCTCATCTTTAATTCGATATCTTTTAACGATTTGGATTTGCTACTTTGTAAATCATATAATTGCTTAAAATCTCTCGAGATCACCTCTACCTTTATCTTTTCATCATCAGGATCACTAAAAGGAAATACGTTAAGCAATACATCAAACTCTTTAGGATTGCATTGGAAAGTGGTCGAGTATTTTTCATTTAACTGGCCCTTTTCATTGTACAACTCTGTTACCACTTCCACTTTATACATTTCTCCCGCTTGACTCAATTCTCCTATTATGAATAGTTGTTTCCCTAAAAGCTGTCCATTTTTATCAAAGTTTTCACGTTCTATTTTTTTTCCTGCTATTTGCTCTATTAACATTTCTTTCCCCTGACCATGCGAAATGAAGGGAACTAATTGCAGAAATGTAATAAGGAGTAAGAGAATGTTACGCATGTTTTTTTATCTATTTTTTATCAGGCTATGTTGTCTATTTCAGTGCAAATCTCCTTTGCTTCCTTAGTGACCCATTTGATACGGGATTCAGAAATCCCAATTTCAGTTAGTAGCTCTGGGTTTTCACAAAGTTCCTTGCATAGTACCACCATGTTATCAATCAGCATTTTCTTTTCAGGTTTCGTGAGTGTGGTGAGGCAAGTAATGGGATGCAAACCAGATAAATTAATCCGATCACTTAAACTCCCCTGTTTTGGATAATCCCAACCTATAAGTTTCAACCCCGAACATTTGCCATATTGGATGGCGTCTTCTGTAAAACGAGTGTTAGTCACCACCCAACCTTCATGAAATTTGTTGATGTGGTCTTTATGTTTCTCCCATTGCTTTTTCAGGTACTCAAACCTAGATTTTATATAGAGCGGAATTTTTACATCGCACTTGTAACCCTGGCGATTATGAAATTTGCACTCCACCATAAAGTGTTTATTATCCTTTTCGGCTTCCACATCTATTTCGTGACTAACACAATAGCCCTGAATAATTACTCCGACTTTAGTCTGATATCCCTGATGTTTGAGAAGTTCACCCACAAACTTTTCAAAGGGATAACCTGAAGGCCCCAATTCTAAAATAGCTTGCTTGATTTTATACCTTCCTGCATCAAGTCTTGAGTGCTTACGGAGTATTGAAAATGCCTTTCCATAGATTTCTTTTGTCGACATCCCATCAAAAAGCAGCTTCCCAATTTCGCTCACAATCCGATCTATTACAGCTAAGTCAGCCCCTGCTCTTTCAAGAGATTGCCGCAGCTTAGCCTCTGAAAAAGGCGCTTTTTCCCCTGATGCTTTTGTTATAAAAATAGTCTTTCTCGGCATTTAAGCTACTTTAACGATTCAATGTTAAAGTTAGAATATTACCCCTTGAGGCATTTGTGATATCTCACTTACGATGTATGAAATTATGACCTTATTAGGGCCAAAAGCATAGATCAGATAAACTCACTTTTTCGACCATTAAAAGGTATAGATCCCAACTATACTTAGCTCTACCTGCATAAGATCTGTACTGATTATGCGTGACCATCTTCTTTTCTGGCTCATAAATGAAGGGGAAACATGTCAATTCACTTTAAATACTTCAGTACTTTGTATCATTCTAATATATTGAGACTTCTTAATTATACTTTGCATAAGTACCTTAATTCCCTCCACAGCAAGAGGAACCCTTGCTTTTGCCAGATTCTGAACCACAGATCGTTGCTATTTCTTTAAAAAGTTCAGGAAATTCGTCTTTGATTAAAAATGCTAAATTTTTTGTTGTACCTGGATAGGACGTTATCATATCTAAAAGTATTTTAAAGGCTGATTCCAGCATTTTGGAATCATTCTCCAATACTTTGTAGAATGGTTCCAAGTCAACATTTTCTCTATTTTCTAAATTTTGAGTTTTCATCTTATATTTATTTTTTGTTTTTGATGATGACCAAAAAGGATCAGGATAAATACGTAAATGTTCACTTCTTATAAAAGAACCACCTTTCCATAATATTCTTAAGACCAATAATTATATTATCCGATTGATACAATCTGATAACGAATAGATCAGATATAAAAATATAGTATTGTAAATTCAGATATTTATAATATACCGCTTTTCATGTATGAAATTATGTTAAAAAATAATTTCTACCTTTCTTAACTGTAGAGCCAGTTTAAAAATACTAAAATCGCCAATAGACGTGTTCCTAAAATACACTTACAATAACAACTAAAAAACTATCATCATAGCCGATGTAATAGTAATCCCCAAATCCTATTCCCAACAAACGGATTGTGCCGTTAAGGCAAAGTCTTATGCCTGATTATTTCGGTGCTACTCAATCCTCTAGAACAGCAAGTGACAAGTCTACATAAATTAGCGTGAAAATAAGAATGGAAAAAGACCAGACCTACAAACCCTCCACCAATGATAACCACCTGAAATAATTTTGAAATCCTTAAGATCGCTTTCATCAGTGAACTTGCAAGCCGACTCCTTTATGCAATTTTGATCTTGTCCATTTTTAAACAAATTATCAGCAATTATTTATTACTGAAATCACCTTCACTTCTCATTTTCATTTCTTGCAATCATTACTGAACACTTGGCGTGCGTTGTTATATATTGTGAAACAGAACCCAATAAAAAACGAGAAAGTGCGCCATGGCCTTGGGAACCGAGTACAATTAAATCTGCACCAAAGGCTTCAGCTTGTTCTAAAATCTCTTTTTTTGGAAGACCACTTACAACACTGGTGGTTATTTTAAGTGTACCATTTTTGTTTTTCAATGCATTTGCAGCTTCGGAAACAATTTTCTCTGCCGATTTTTCTGCCGATTTCTCTGCTCTGGAAATAACCTCTTTATAGTAGGGGCGAACGGTTTCCATCGTGAGTAGATCTGGAGCCCAGACGGTGGGATGCTCATATACGTTCATGACACTAATTTCACTGTCATTTGACAATGGCATTTTTGCAAGTTCCTTAACGGCCGATTTACTAAAATCTGAACCATCTATTGCTAATAGTATTTTCATAATCTGAATGTTTTGTCAATTACGTTGTTCTATTAAATGTTTTTAATTAAAAATAGCTGGGCATCTTCTTTTGAAGCGAAGTGTAAAACATTTGTACTGCTTTTATCTTAAACTACGAGGTTCAACTGAGGTTACTCAGAATCTGATACGTTTCAATTAGTTTAAAATTAATTAGGTGCATTATCTAAGTAAAACTCTGCATTGTACTCCTCACCTAAGCTATTGAGAGATTTAAGGGTCTATATTTCTGAATCAAAAAGACTCATCTTACAATCCCCAGGCTTATGTTGGTTTTAAGGATTGACTTTTCTGCATTTTCTTCCATTCCAGTGAGGGATCTAATCGCATCTATCGTTTCGGGAATGACGATCGCCTGATTGTCCACCACATACGCATAATACAGTTCATTGCCTTCTACTTTCAGCATGTCCTGCCAGAGCGCCACCTCATACATATCACCCCAAGGCCTTCCCATATCCAGATACATCTCTTTGATCGTATTGTTGGAAACCAAACCATCACTATAATTTATAAAGGTGATCCGAGTTGACGTCTGAAGTACATCAATAATTTCATTCTTATCAGCTTTTCTGGTAAGCCTTACGTTCCAGTAATGAAGGTGGCTGAGTGTTTCTGGGACTTTTACTGCCATGGTAACTACGTCCAATTCAGGGTCAACACTTTGGGCATCCGGCCCCTGATGACTGGGGATTTCTTTTTCTGGCACCATCGTATTCATGATACCACCTAGGTGGCTTTCCCAAGGATCGGTCGCTCTTCGTAGCAAAGTTCCACGAGCATTTTCTAAAAGATCTGCTTTTTTAAGAGTGGTGAGCGTGCGTAGAATGGATGTAGTATTGCAGGAAACGATTCGTGTACTCTCTCGATGTAGAGCAGAAGTATAATTATTTTCTGCGCTAAAGGAATGGCCCGTTGTTTCGTGCTTCTCACCTCCTTGCAGAATAAATTTGATTTGATACTCTCTATATGTTTCTACATTCTGAGCTGCAATCTTTTTTGGGGTACAATCAACGACAAGATCAGCTATATCTAACAGGTCAGCCATGATGCCTGCCAAGGGAACCCCTGCCTGCGCCATGCTAATTTTTGCCTCATCAGTAGCAGCATAAACGGGATACCCTTTGCTCACCGCAGTTTGTATACGCCAGTCGCTGATCACATCACAAACTCCGGCTAATTCCATATCATCTTGCAGAGCGATTGCATCAGCCACTCTTTTGCCGATTACGCCATATCCGATAAGAGCTATTTTCTTTTTCATGATATCATTGGTTTTTAATTGAGGTATGAATATTATTTACATTCGATAATCCGAATACGACCAGCACAAAACTCTGCCCGATTTCCATAATCACCAAGAATTTGGCAGTAGTAGTTAATGGAACTATGTCACCATAGCCAATTGCGGCAAAGGTGACTACACTGAAGTAAAAGAACTCGAACAAAACACTTAGATAACCGAGGCTACCGGATGTTTTCAAGCCGTTAAAAGACGCGGTGTTGGCAGCAGCCATGCAATTAAAATCTGCGGCATAAGAGAATATGATAAGGAATACCAGTAAACCAAAAACCCAGAGCAGTTGCCTAAAGGAATGACATTGTTTGATGGATTTATTTACCTGCCTGAAGGTGAAAAATGTAAAGT
>JAAFGX010000166.1 GCA_010365115.1 Paludibacter sp. | reverse complement strand
TCTGTTGATGAAAGATTAGCGGTAAGTATTACTGATGGATTGGTACGTGTTTCTGTAGGACTAGAAACCGTGAAAGATGTCATTGCCGATTTAGAGCAGGCGTTGGATTAAAATTTTTAAAATGTGATAATGAGTATTGTATGATATTTTATTTTTTGTTAATTTTTTATTAAATTTAATTAATAATTTGTTAAAGAGTTTTTTTTTTTTTCAATTTTGTTATGATATATCAGAAAAAAATTATTAATTTTAAATCAAGAAAATGAAAAAACTTATTATTTTATTTGTGGTTACATTAGGATTGTTTGGTTGTGAAGATAATTCATCTCGGGATGTTTTGAGTTCTCAATTAACAAATGACAATACAAAAGAAATCTTTGAATTAAAACAAAAAGCGATTGTTCCAATTTTGGTTATGTCCAAAAATAAACAATTTAAACAGTTTGTTTTGAATGAATGTTTAAAACAGGAACATGGTGAGTATAATGTTTATTTATCTAAAATTATTACAGAATATAAGGACAATCCTAGTTTTAGTGAGTCTATTTTGGAATTAGCAGCATTGGCTACTAAAATAAAATTTTTAAACGGTGGTATTGAGCCATTGCTTTTTTATCCTAGGGCAGAAACTATTGAAGAAAGTAGATTAAATCAAAAGTCTTCTGCAACAGCAAGATTAGCTGAAGAATTGGTACTTGTAAATCAAGATGATTATGATATAGGTACCAACTCAAGTCCTGGTTATGTCTTAACTTTTGATGGTGAATTAATTTTTTATGACAATATTACTGAAGATTTTGCATGGGAAAATGATGTTTGGGTAATTGGACAAGAAGAAGAAGGAGTAATAATGTCTTCAGTAGGAGATGAGATAATATCTTCTCAAGTTTTCACAAGTACACCGCAATCAAGATTTGATGGACAACCAGAATACGGGGGGATAATTCAAGTAACAGATTTGGGTGCTGTTGAGCCATGGGTTCTAGGAAAATTAGAATTTAGAATTGTTATTTTAGATTCAAAAGGTGTTGTAATTAAAGAAAAAGAATTTGATAAACGTAAAAGAAGTCATTTTAGAAATAAAAAATGGTATGATTATGGTTATTTTGTTGGTAATTGGAACCTGCCTGCTATTGGTAATTGGACAACTGAAAAATGGATGGAAATGGATGGAGGTAAATCGTCTTCTGTTACTTTTAAAGTTCCAGCATCTGGACCTGGGGGAATACCTTTTGATGTAACTATTCCAAGTAAAGAAAAAGATGATGATTTAGGGTTATCAATGATTCAGTTTACTGAGCCCATGGATCAAGTTTATAATCTTACTCATATAAATATCAAAAGAAAACATCAATAAATAATATAATTTAATTTTATGAAATATTTATTCTTTTTTGTTTTTTTAATTGTAAGTTATAAAGGTGTTTCTCAAAAGAAAATAAGCACATATAATAAATCATTTCAATTTGATATTGGAACCTCCTTTAATGGGTCAGGTGATTTGGGAGGTTTTGTTGTTTATAGCGAGTACAATAAATATTTTAAAAAACACTTTTCCTATTCTGTAGGATTGGGAGCTACTTTTCATGATAATTCCTCCATATCTAATAATTCAATAGATGAAAGATCATTGTACATTACGATTGCAGGGCTTGAAGTGCTTGGAAAGATAGGATATAGTTTTGTAAAAACAAACAAACATGATTTAGGTGTAAAACTAGGCGTATTGATTAGATATCAATCCAATTCTACGGATAGTTATGAAACAGATTATCCACCTTACAATGGTTATAATGTACCAATTGTTATAATTGTTAATAACGAACCCCAAAGATCTCTTTCTTTAGGAGGGATAGCACAATTATACTACAACTATAGCATTAATGAAAAGATATTTGTTGGTACATCAGGTTCTTTTCAAAGTGATACGAATGAAGATGCAATATCAAAATTATCTTTAACTTTTGGTATGCGTTTTAATTAAAATTTAAAGTATTATTTAATTTAAAGCTTTTTAAAAGAAATTTTGAGAAGCTTTTTTTATTTAATTATTAAGCTTTCTTTAAAAAATGAAACCAAAACTAATCATCCTGTCAGACGTGTGGGGAAAAGAAAAATCGAACTGGATTTTGGGTTATGTTGAAATAATAAAAGATAAGTTTGATATTCAATATTACGATTGTTGTGAATTGGGAGGGATTGATAAATCTATTTTTACGGAACAAAATCTCCACAATCAGTTTGTGAATGGTGGAATCGAAATTGCAGTAGAAAATTTATTAAATAAAGAAAAAGGAGAAATTAAAATTCTTGCCTTTAGTATTGGTGGGACTATTGCTTGGAAAGCAGCTTTAAAAGGATTAAAAGTTAGTGACTTGGTTGCAGTATCTTCAACTAGATTGCGAAATGAAATAGAAACGCCAAATTGTCGAATTAGATTACTATTTGGTGAAAATGATGTAAATAAACCCAGTCTGGATTGGTTAAAAAAGCAGGATGTGTCGTTTGAAATTTACAATGATATGAAGCATGAAATGTATGTAGAAGCTAATTTAGTAAAAGACATCTGTGATGAAATCTTAAAATGAGAGATTTAAAATTTAAGATTGTTTTCGATGCTTGTTAGTAAGATTAAACAGCTGTTGTGTATTTCGGTAATAGAATTTAGTACATTTATATTAGCCTTAAAAATTAGTTTAAAAAAGACAGTTTATTTATGGATGATATAAAATTATTTGAAGCTAAACAAGTACGAACTTCATGGAGTGATAAAGAAGAAAAGTGGTATTTTTCAATTGTAGATGTGATTGCTGTTTTAACCGAAAGTATTGATGCGAATGGATATTGGCGTAAGCTAAAGCAACGGCTTAAAGCTGAGGGAAATGAAACCGTGACGAATTGTCACGGGTTGAAAATGCAAGCAGCTGATGGCAAAATGCGAATGACTGATGTTGTTGACACTGAACAGCTCTTCCGTTTAATACAATCTATTCCTTCGCCCAAAGCGGAGCCGTTCAAATTGTGGTTGGCTCAAATTGCTAATGAACGATTAGATGAAATGCAAGATCCTGAACTCACCATTGATAGAGCATTAGAACAATATTTGAATCTTGGCTATAGCGAAAGTTGGATTAATCAGCGGTTAAAAAGTATTGAAATTCGCAAAGAATTAACTGATGAATGGAAGAGATTAGGTCTAAAAGAAGGGCATCATTTTGCGAGTTTGACCGATATAATTACCAAAACCTGGTCAGGTCAAACGACCAAAGAATACAAAACACTGAAAGGGTTGAAAAAAGAAAACTTGCGAGATAATATGACCAACACCGAATTAATTTTGAATATGTTGGCTGAAGCTAGTACGAAAGAAATATCAGAAGCGGTGGATCCAAAAAATTTTAATGAAAGTAAAATCATTGCCAAACAAGGCGGTGCAATTGCAGGAAATGCGAGGAAAGAATTAGAAGCTAAAACAGGCAAAAAAATCATAACGGGTTTAAATGCTAAAACATTTTTAGACGATAACGAAAAAAAGCTATAAATTCGTCATGAAGCAAATCTATAAATCGTTAATTCGCATTCAACAATCATAAATTTTACCAATGCTTTCAAAGAAAACTAAATACGGTATCAAAGCTTTGACTTTTTTGGCTCGCCAAGAAGATCAAACACCCGTTGCTATTGCTGATATTGCAAAAAGTGAAAATATTTCGGTTAAATTTCTGGAAAGTATTTTATTGCTTTTGCGTCATTCTGGTTTTTTGGGTGCTAAAAAAGGCAAAGGTGGCGGTTATTATTTGATTAAAGACCCAAAGGACATCAATATGGCCAAAGTGTACCGAATCCTTGAAGGACCGATTGCCTTATTGCCTTGTGCCAGTCATAATTTTTATGAAAAATGTGATGACTGTAAAGATGAGGTTGCTTGTGCAGTACGCAAGTTAATGACCGAAGTAAGAGACAATACATTAAAAATATTAGAGAATAATTCGCTTGCAGATATAGCTTTTTAATTTTTAGGTAATATAGAAAAGACCCTTTCATTGGATAAATAATGAAAGGGTCTTTTTTGTGTCAATTAATTATTTTTTAAGCCATAAAAACAAGTTTGTAACCTACAAAGAATAGCATTCCTGCAATAGCATTTCTAAGTAATAAATCGGGGACTTTACCACTTAGCATGCTTCCTATGAAAATTCCTGGAAGTGATCCTAGCAATAATTGTCCTAAAAGCCCTAAATCTAAATTTCCCATGGTTGCATGTCCTAAACCGGCAACTAAAGTTAATGGAACAGCATGAGCAATCTCGGTTCCAACCAATTTGGGAGTTGCTAAAAGTGGGTATAAGAAAAATAAGGTGACGGTTCCTAATGCTCCAGCTCCAATTGATGTTAAGGTTACAGTAGCACCTAATAAAACCCCTATGGCAACAGTCAATAAGTTTTGCGTTTTACTCTCACTATGGAATTTATCTCCTGAATGCTTTTGAGAGAAGTTTAAAAGCTTCTTTTTGAATAAAACGGCTATTGAAGTCATTAGCAATGCCCAACCTAAACTATATTTAATTACTGCGTTTAATGCCGTAATATCTGTTTTTATGCTATGTAAAATCCATAATGTTACTAAGGCCGCAGGAACACTACCTAATGAAAGCCAACCTGTAATTGTCCAATTAATGTTCTTTTTCTTGTGATGAACATATACACCACCCATTTTGGTAAATGCTGCATACAATAAGTCAGTTCCAACAGCTGTTGATGGAGGAATCCCGAACCATAATAAAATGGGCGTCATCAAAGAACCGCCTCCTACACCTGTTAACCCTACGATAAAACCAACAGTTAAACCTGCAATGACTAATCCTATTTGAAAATCCATACAATTAATTTTTCGTCAAAATTAATAACTATTTTATAATTATCCTATAGGGGAAGTAGGCTAATTAGAATATATTTGAAAAATTAAAGATTTATTAGAATAGCATTACGTTATTTAGGAATAATAGCAAAGTAATTGCGATTAATGATTAATTCAATAATTAGTAACGGATAAAGGTCTAATGTGCTTTTTTGAGTCAGTAACGTATTGTATGTTTTGGAATAAAAAATCAAAATTTTGTTTTGTAGTGTGGAAATAAGTGTTACTTTTGCCTTATAATCTACTAAACCGATAGGGTAATGGATTTTGTATAAATATAAATAAAATGAGCACAACGATCGTACAAACATTAATAGAAAAAACAAAAGACTTTTCAATAGAAGAGGCCTTTACTTTTTTAGCAGATGAATATAAAGACAAAGTGGTTTTTTCAACTTCTTTTGGACAAGAAGATCAGGTGATTACGGCTTTAATTGCTAATAGTAACGCTTCAATCAATATTTTTACTTTAGATACTGGACGTTTGTTTCAAGAAACTTATGATGTTTTTCATAAGACATTAAAAAAGTATAAAAAACATATTGAAGTATATTTTCCTGAAGCTGCTGATGTTCAAAACCTATTGAATGCAAAAGGACCGAATAGTTTTTATGAGTCGGTTGAAAATAGAAAAGAGTGTTGTTTTATTCGAAAAGTAGCGCCACTTACCAAAGCTTTAAAAGAGAATTCAGTTTGGATTACAGGATTAAGAGCAGAGCAATCAGAAAATCGAAATGACTTGCATCTTTTTGAATACGACGCCAAGTTTGAAATAATCAAATTCAACCCATTGTTAAAATGGTCATTGAAAGAAGTAGAAGATTATTTAGAACAAAACAACGTACCACAAAATGCCTTACACAAAAAAGGATTTGTAAGCATCGGATGTGCGCCTTGTACTAGAGCAATTGCAGAAGGTGAAGATATAAGAGCCGGAAGATGGTGGTGGGAATCGAGTCACAAAGAATGTGGTTTGCACGGGAAATAAAGTTCAAAAATAAGTAGATAGAGGTTCTAATTAAGATTTATAAACGAATATAACTCCGTTTGCTCTCCCCCTCCTTCGGAGGGGGTTGGGGGGAGGGGAGGATAAAAAATAAGCCATGAGTACAATATTAAAAACAAACGCATTAGAAAGCGAAGCGATATACATTTTTAGAGAAGTAATTTCTCAAT
>JAAFGX010000165.1 GCA_010365115.1 Paludibacter sp. | reverse complement strand
ATTTAGCTTGGCAAATTTGTTTGAAATTTAGAGACTACGGATTATTGGCTAAACCAACTCACGGGAATAAAATTAGATTTGCTCCGCCATTAGTTATTACGGAAGCTCAAATTCAAGACTGTCTTGCAATTATTGAAAAAGCACTTAACGATTTCAAATAAAAATAATTGTTATGGAACGGTTTATAAAATTAATAAAAAACAGGTCAGATATTGGCGCGGGAACGCGAGGATCTGATTTAGGGGTTGATGCTATCGAAATTGCAGCTATCAATCGCAATAGTGATTATTTTAATCGATTTGAGTTTGAAGACGTGAAAACGCACAACGAAAGTATCTATGATAAAAATAGAAACAATTTTGCTAAAAGAATCGAACACGTTGTAGAACAATGTACGCGAGTTTCTTATGCCGTAAAACATAATTTACAAGCTAATTATTTTCCTATTGTACTTTCAGGTGATCACTCGTCAGCGTTGGGAACGATCAGTGGAATTAAAGCGGTTTATCCCACAAAGAACTTAGGTGTGGTTTGGATTGATGCGCATGCCGATTTGCATTCGCCTTACACATCGCCATCAGGTAATATTCATGGAATGCCTTTGTCAGCAGCTCTAGGAGAAGATAATTTAGATTGTCAAATCAATGAAATTACTCCCGAAACAGTACAGCATTGGGAAGATATGAAAAACATTGGTACTCCGGGTACTAAAATCCATCCCCAAAATTTAATTTATTTTGGAGTTCGTGATACTGAAGAGGCAGAGAATAGTCAAATTGAAAAATTAGGGATCAGAAACTATATGGTAGATGAAGTACGTTATAGAGGACTTCAAACTTGTGTTTCTGAAGCATTGACTAAGCTGTCAAATTGTGATTTAATTTACATATCGTTTGATGTGGATTCTATGGATTGTGATATGATTT
This sequence comes from Paludibacter sp., assembly GCA_010365115.1. GTDB lineage: Bacteria > Bacteroidota > Bacteroidia > Bacteroidales > Paludibacteraceae > Paludibacter. The sequence goes on along the minus strand of JAAFGX010000165.1, from coordinate 5,182 downwards.
CATACGGTACGGGAACCCCTGTTGCTAAAGGATTTGATCAACATGAAGTAATTGCTATCATCAATCAGATTATTAAAAGCAGAAAGGTAGTTTGTCTCGAAGTTGTAGAGGTAAATCCACTTTTGGATACTAAAGGAAACAAAATGGCAGAAACTGCTTTTGAGGTTTTAGAACAAGTGACTTCCACTATAGTTTTACCTATCGAATAGTAGTTTAAACTTTTCCTTTTAAACATAAAATCCCAAAATCTACTAGTTAGATTTTGGGATTTTTTTTATGAATTGGTTGCAAATTAGAGCGCTGATTCGTTTTTAAAATCTATATTTTAGGAACCTTATTTAAATCTATTTTCAGGAGCTAATCCCGTTATCCGTTACAACCCATTTGGTCTCAAACCCTTTTTCTAGGTAGTGGCAGGAGCTTCCTGCGGTCGCTCTGCCACTACCAGTAAAAGTGGTTTTCGACCTGCATTTGGTTTTTACTACTACCGGGGCTAGGGGATTTGTGGGGTTAATGCAATTCTCATTCGAAAATATCCACACCGTTTATAATTTCTCTTATTTCCAAAACTTGTTTGAGTTTGAAATTGCGAATTTTACCTCCTCGTAATAAGCAATTTGTATTCAACATTATTTCTAAATTTTCATCATTAAAGACTTTTTTAGGCAAAGTGTTATTTAGGATAGTATCATCTTCAAGATTTATAAATATTTTACCGCTATCGAGGTATTTAAAATTAACAAAATTGATATATTTTTCAGGTTTCCAAGAATCTAATTCTTTATAATCCTCTTTAAATTTATCAATATTCTTTATATGAATAAATAGATCTTTTATTTTTACTATTCGTTTAGTTACATTGAGGAACACATCTTTGTAAATTATATGGTAATAATTATCTATTGCAAATTTACAATCTGATATTTCAAATTTATATTTATTGATATAACTAGGGAACCTTTTGCCGAAAATTTCTATTTCCTTTTTTGTATCAAAAGGAAAATCAATCGGTATTGTAGATTTTTTTTGAGTTATAAAATTAAAATAATTCATTTGATAAAAGTAATGTTTAAATATTAATGAATCAGATTGTCCTATAGTTGTAGTTACTTTTTTTTCACTCGAATCTCCTTCTAAAATAAATTGTTTTTCTAATGGAAGGATAAAAAATGCATTTTCTTCCATTGAGTTAACTGCATCAGTTAGCAAGTCTTTTTTATCAATCAAATTTTGTATTTCTGTAATAGAATACAAAATGTCATAATGAAAAAATGATTCAGAAAAAGTTTTAGTGCTAGAATTATACCATTTGCATTTTAATTCAATTAATGGTAATCCGCTTTTTTCACAATACTTATGTTTTTCATCAGAATATTTAAAGCCTATTATAGTCATAATAGGTGGCAAAAATTCTAAATGATTAGTTTCTAAAAGCTCGCCGTTTTCTTTAGTTCGATTTATTTTGTTTTTGAACAATTCTAAATCAACACTTTTTAAAACTACTTTTTTATTTAAATAAGAATTTCTAATAAGGTTTTCATAGTTCTTACTTATAAGTTCTTTTTCCGATTTTTCTAATTCCGTTTTAAAATCAAGTTCGCTAAGTATTTTATTGTCTTTAACGGAGAAAGAAATTTGATTGATAAATTGACTACTTATCCATTTTTCTGTAAATTTTCCATCTCTAGAGTTATAGTAAATGCAATTTAATTGTTGGCCATTATCTCTTCCTGTTTCTTTTTCAAAGGATTTTTCTTTAACTTCTTTTATAATCAGTATTGGCGAAGTGTATTCTGGAAAAGCAGAAATTTTAATATTTGTATGCTCTCCTATAAACGGATGGATTTTAAAAACGATTAAATTACCTCTCTTAAATTCATTCATATTTAGTTTCGTTAATTAAATACCGAATATATGAAATTTATTGTTAAATTTGAAAAGAATCTGCGAGAAGAGTTGAATTACAGTTGTGTGGATCGCAAAACAGAATTTATTCTGTTTTACTTTTATACAAAAAGGTATATTAGGAAATGATATTTATCAAATAGCCTCGCCCTTATTGAAAGAGCGGTCGTTATTAAGAGGATTAAACCTTCAACTAGTACATCAGTTGGGTCTGTTATAAACAATGCAGATACCAGTAAAGGTACAAATAATTTAAGTGTTTTCATAATCTTTAGTATATATTTACTCGCAAAATCAATGACTCAGTAATTGGGTACCGATCCAACTCATTTTTGAGTATGTAATTCTTAAACGCTATTGTTACTCGCAGATTCTTTTTAAATTTTGATTATGGATGTACCAATTTGGCTAAAAGAAAAAGGATATTTACATTTATCACCATCTTTAGAATTGGGAGCTAATTCTGATTTACTAGTAAAGAAGATTACTAGTAAAAGGTATATTGAAACTTATGCATTTTACCCATTAATTCACACCGTTCTTTCAGATAGAAAATTTAAGAAAGGGAACGCTAAGAAGCATACCACCAACCAAAGAAAACACACGCACTATCGCTTAAAAACTTTACATCCAATCAGAAATTCAAAAGACAGGCCTTTGCATTATGCCAGTCATATGGATTCATTAGTTTTTGGATATTATGCTAATTTAATAAAAGATCAATATGAAAGCCTTTTAAGAAAAGAACCTTTGCAAGATCAAGCCGTCATTGCTTACCGAAAAATTGAAACGTTTAAGGGTTCTGAAAAAGGTAAATCCAATATTCATTTTGCAAAAGAGTGTTTTGATGAAATTAAAGAAAGGACTAAAAATGGAGCTGAAGTATCAGTATTAGCAATAGATTTAAAAAGTTTTTTTTCAACTTTGGATCATAAAATCTTAAAAGAACAATGGTGTAGGGTTTTAAAAGAAAAAGAACTCCCAAAACATCATTATCGAGTATATAAAGCATGTACAGAATTTAAGTACGTTTTATTGGATGATCTGAGAGTACGTAAAGCTGTGAATGGTAGAAAAGCTCCTTATGATGAAAGTAAGCTTGCTTATATTCGAAAAACAAAAGGATATCGATGTTTTTTTGAATCAAATGAAAATTTTAGAGAAAGTATAAAAAACGGAGATTTATCAATTTATTCGAATCCATTTTCTAAAAAACTACCAAATGGTAAGCCTGTAAAAATAGGAATTCCACAAGGATTACCTATTAGTGCAGTATTGGCTAATCTTTATCTATTTGATTTTGACTTGGAAATTGTTAATCGGTGGGTTAAACCTCAAAATGTATATTATAGAAGGTATTCAGATGATATATTTATTGTTTGTGAAAAGAATTTATGTGATGAAATTGAAAAAGGAATCAATGAATTAGAGAAAAAATATTAAGTCAAAATTAGTAAGGATAAAACTGAGAAATTTGTTTTTAGAAATGTGACAATTTCAGAGGATAAATGCAGATTAGAGTGTTTTAGAATTAATGAAGATGGTATAGAAGTACCTTCTGCAATGTCATATTTGGGTTTTGAGTTTAGGGGCTATCACACTGGAATTAAATCTACTAATTTGGCAAAATATTATAGAAAAATTATTTCGACGGTAAAAAGGAAATGCAAAAGGGCGGTAAAATTAATTGACTCAAATCCAAATACAAAAAGAGCGATATTTAAAAATCAAGTTAGAAAAATCTATAATCTACCAGTTAAATTTAAAGATGGGGATTTAACAGAAAAGAAAGTAAATAAAAAAATGAGATATAATCTTGTTTTAAATGACAGAGGTTTTTATGAATTTAAGTTTAGTGAACGTAAAAACAAAAAACAGGCTAATTATCATAGTTATATAAAACGTTGTTGTGAGGAGTTTGAAACAGACTCTTTTCAAAAACAAATTAAAAAAAGTAAGCATGTCGCTCATTTAGCTATTGATAAATATTTAAATAAAATTTTATCCTAATGGGCCGTTACCACGCCTCGCTACCGCACGAATCCTTTCGTGTGGTACATGAGAGAATGGATTGAAGAATAGCAACAACTATAAATAACTAAAATTACTTACCCGTAGTATTTGTCATCTCGACGCAGGAGAGATCTCATAATCAAACTCCAGCAAACAACATGAGATTCTTGCTTCGTCAGACTCGAGACTTTAGTCGAACAGGCGAAGCAATGACAAGATTGTGGAGAATGGATTGAAGAATAGCAGTTATACAAGCACGAGTGTTTTTCTTGTGTTTATTGGCGACTTATTTTATTGTGATTGCCTCGTTCCTCGCAATGACAATATACCGGAAAAGTTATTATGAAAATTACCCGTGCTTAGTAGCCCTGATGGGAGCGGCATCCTCGTAACGCAGTGGAGAGATACAGCAGACAGCAGGAGGGGAAGTTCTTGAAAACGATTGTTGTCCTGCTCCTAAAAATAAAACAGACAATAAAAATATTTCATTAGAGGCTAATGAACCGCAATGCGTTTATGTTAGTGATTTTCTTAGATTTACTGTAACACATTTGTGTTTTTACACTCTTATTAGAAATTGATTATTACTTATTTAAAATATAGCTATGAAAAAAATTGTTTTAACTGGTTTGGTGCTTTGTTCTGGTTTGCTAGTTCAGGCGCAGTCTATTGATAAATTGATTACTATAAACAAGGTAACCGAAATTGAAAAAGTACTTGCTGCGGATGATATGCAAGGACGGAGAGCCTTTACCCCGGGAATTGATAAGGCGTCGGCGTATATTGAGTCGCAGTTCAAGAAAATAGGTTTACAAACTTTTGACGGTGCGAAAGATTACAAGCAGGAATTTGCAATGACGGAGTCTAAAAGGAAAAGTCTGGAAGTAACGATTGACGGCAAAGTGATTGATGCGGGTTCGATGCTTTCGTTTTCATACCAGCCTCAAGTTTCTTTTACAGAGAATAGTCCTATTGCGGTGGTGAATATTAGAGCTGGAGATGCTTTTGGCCCTAAGTTTTATGAGTATTACCAAGGCGATAAAAACCTGCTGGTTCTTGTTGATAATTCGTTTAAAAAAGCGATTCAGAACATGCTTCACATGCCACTAATGGCGGCGACTCCAGGGAAGAATACGGTAGTTTTTGTTTTTGGCCCTGCTGAGGCGACGCATTTTTCGATTGAAGCGACGAATACAATTACGACACAAAAATTAAACAACGTAGTTGGGGTTTTGAAAGGAAAAAGCAAACCGAATGAATATGT